>CAJNCO010000001.1:0-300000 GCA_905221305.1 bacterium | reverse complement strand
ACAACCTTCTTAGCATTCAATTTGTTTGTTACATAGTTAGAAATAATCTTCCCTTGGAAGCTATCTTGGAATGTTCCGATAAATAGGTAATCTTGACCTTTAGTCAAACCGTCTTGAGTAGCACTTGGTGAAATCAATGGCACTCCAGCTTTAGTAGCGTTAGCTACAGCTGCAGCAGTTGCACCAGATGTCGCAGGTCCTACAATAGCTGCTACTTTTGATTGGGTAACAAGGTTTGTTGTAACAGAAGCTGCTTCAGCAGTTTCTGACTTGTTGTCTTTGTCTACAACTTCGATTTGTTTCCCATCAATTCCACCTGCAGCATTGATTTCGTCTACGGCAAGTTGGGCACCTTTTTGTTCAGCTGTACCGTAAGCAGCTACAGCACCTGTCTCTTCAAAGTTAAAACCGATTTTAATTGTTTTTTCGTCTACTGGATTTCCAGTTGTGTTTGACGCTCCTGACTTGACCTCTCCACAGGCAGCAAGAAGAGCCACACTAGCAAGAGCCACAAAAGATAGGGCAAATTTTTTCTTCATTTTTAATCTCCTTATAGTTGTTTCAAAAAATAGTATGTTAAGAATATACCGAATTATCAGAAAATTGTCAATACATTTATTTAATTTTTTAAATGATAACGTTTTCTTCAGTCCGATAGAGATTCCCAACGAAGGGAGTTTCTAGCTCTTGAATATGGCAACGTCTAATTTTCTTGATATATCTTTCCTTACCTAATCTCTCAACTAAGTCATCTAACTCCTCAGTTGGAACATAGAGCTGCAAGTAACGATGTTTTTTGGAATGGTAACAGATATCACCGTATTCCTGAAGTTTTTTTGCATCTCGATTATAGTAGAGATAGATGATTAATCCTGATCGATTTGTTTTTTCAAACATGAGGAATCCTCTTTCTAAGAAATCTTCCCCTATTATATCAAAAAAAGCAAACTCCGTCGAGTTTGCTTTCATGCATTATTAGTTCAAAGAATTGTTAGCCATGATTTCATCAATGAAACCATACTCAAGTGTTTCTTGGGCACTCATCCAGTAATCACGTTCAGCGTCAGCATGAATTTGCTCGACTGATTTACCAGAGTTATCTGCAAGGATTTTCTCCAAAGTCTTACGAGTTTTGAGCAAGTGCTCTGCAGCGATTGCCATATCTGTCTGTTGGGTACCACCACCTGTACCACCCATTGGTTGGTGAATCATATACTCTGCATTTGGAAGCATGAAACGTTTGCCTTTTGCGCCACTTGATGCAATGACGGTCCCCATGGATGCAGCCATTCCCATAACGATTGTTTGGACATCTGCCTTGATAAAGTTCATGGTATCAACGATTGCCAAACCAGCTGACACAGAGCCTCCAGGTGTGTTGACATAAAGGTAAATATCTTTTGTGCTGTCTTGGGCATCCAAGAAAAGTAATTGGGCGATAACAGAGTTGGCCATGTTGTCTTCAACTGGACCTGTTAGCATGATGATGCGGTCTTTCAGAAGACGAGAGTATATGTCATAGGAACGTTCTCCACGGCTTGTTTGTTCAATAACTACTGGAATCATTCATTTCTCCTTTTATGTTGAATTTTCTTAGTCTTACGACTCAATACAGAACTATTATATCTTTTTGGTCAAAAACGAACTTCTAGTTTCAATATTTACTTTGGGATTTTATTTAGTACCGAACAAGCGGTCTCCAGCATCTCCAAGACCTGGAACGATATAACCGTGTTCGTTCAAGCGTTCATCCAAGGCTGCTGTAAAGATCTCTACATCTGGGTGTGCTTCTTGAAGGGCTTTCACTCCTTCTGGAGCAGATACTAGGCAGACAAACTTAATATTTGAAGCGCCACGTTTTTTAAGCGAATCTACAGCCAAGATTGCTGAGCCACCTGTTGCCAACATTGGATCAACGACAAAGATTTGACGTTGGTCAATATCCTCAGGCAATTTCACCAAGTATTCAACTGGTTGAAGGGTTTCTTCATCACGGTACATACCGATGTGACCAACTTTAGCTGCTGGAACCAAGCTCAAGAGGCCATCTACCATCCCGATACCTGCACGCAAGATTGGGACAATCGCCAATTTTTTCCCAGCCAATTGTTTTTGAACGGTCTTTGTGATAGGTGTTTCGATTTCCACGTCTTCAAGTGGAAGATCACGAAGTACTTCATATCCCATCAACATTGCAATCTCGTCTACTAGTTCACGAAAAGCTTTTGTAGAAGTATCTGTACGTCGCAAGATTGACAATTTGTGTTGAATGAGTGGATGATTAATGACTTCAATTTTTCCCATTTTCTGAGTTCCTTCTTTCAATTTATTCTTCTTATTATATCAAAAAACGGTTTAAAAAGCTTTCTAAACCATTTATTTTTATTAATTTTTAAATCAAATCTGCCTCTTGGAGAGCTGTCTGAACAGTCTCTAATGGTAAATGGGTTAACTCGGTGCCTTTTTCATGATAAAGGTACTGGGCATAGTCATCCATTCGGTACTGGTTGATATAAACCACGCGCTTACAACCAACTTGTAGCAGTTGTTTGGTGCAGTTCAGACACGGAAAATGGGTCACATAGGCTGTAAATCCTCTTGGAACCCCTCGTTCGGCTCCTTGCAAGATGGCATTAACCTCGGCGTGAAGGGTTCGAACACAGTGACCTTCAATGACCAGACATTCGTGGTCAATACAGTGCTCCGTTCCTGATACGGAACCATTATAGCCTGTTGAAATGACTTTATTGTCCTTAACGAGGACAGCTCCCACCTTGGCACGTTTGCAGGTCGAACGATTGGCAATCAGTAAAGCCTGGGCTGCAAAGTACTCATCCCAAGCCAGTCTTTTTTCTGTCATAAGTATTCTCCTTATCCCCTATTTTTTGAAAAATGGCAAGCGTAAATCTGCAATCTTTTCAGCTGGAACCTTCATGCCATCCTTGATCCATTTGAGCAGAACCGATACGATGGCAGAACTCCAAAAGGAATGAAGGTAGCTACTAACGCCTTTTGATTTTCCGTGGTATTTTTCCAAAAATTCCTGCATAGCTTGGACAAAAATCTTTTCCAAATGGTAGTCCAGAGCAAGTTGGATAACCTTGGCTTCTTTCTTGGCTGCTCGAAAAAGGTGAACCCAGACTAGATAAAGGTCTGTTTTAACATCGTAGTGGCTCAACTGTTCCATAATGTTATGAACACTGCGTTTAAAGACGCTTTCCAAAATCTCTTCTTTGGAGTCATAGTTACGATAGAAGGCGGCACGAGAGACGCCCGCTCGTTTGACCAGCTCCGAAATGCTGATCTTGGCCAAGTCTTTTTTCTCTAGAAGTTGCAAAAGAGCCGTCTCGATTGCTTCTCTGGTTAAAAAATTGGATTCTTGATTTGATTTTCTGAGATTTTCAAGAGATTTTTCAGATATTTTACGTTCAGACATAACAATTTCTTTCTACTTGTGACAACAGAGAGGTGTTACTTTTGTTTCAAGGGCTTTCATGATATAATTGTAAAAAAAGACAGAACCTTTGTCAATGTATAAGTGACAAAGATGGAGAATTTCTATGACTTGGAAGATTGTAGCTGACTCTGGTTGTGATTATCGTCAACTGGCAACTCCTGCTATTGATACTGAATTTGTTAGTGTTCCTTTAACCATTCAAGTAGCTGATCAGGTCTTTATCGATGATGCCAATCTTGACATTGACCACATGATGGAAACCATGTATGCGACTTCTGAGGCTTCAAAATCAGCTTGTCCTAGCCCTGATGATTACTTGCGTGCATTTGAAGGTGCTAAGCATATCTTTGTCGTTACTATCACTGGTACTCTTTCAGGTAGCCATAATAGTGCACAGCTCGCTAAGAATATCTATCTGGAAGAACACCCTGACACTCAGATTCATGTAATTGATACATTGTCTGCAGGTGGTGAAGTTGACTTGATTGTCGAAAAAATCAATAGCTTGATTGATCAAGGACTTTCTTATGAAGAAATTGTTGAAGCTATTACAGCCTACCAAGAAAAAACGAAGTTGCTTTTTGTCCTTGCTAAGGTCGATAACTTGGTAAAAAATGGCCGTTTGAGTAAGCTTATCGGTACAGTCGTTGGCCTCCTCAACATCCGTATGGTTGGGGAAGCAAGTGAAACTGGAACCTTAGAACTACTCCAAAAAGCGCGTGGACCAAAAAAATCTCTTCAAGCAGCCTATGAAGAACTCATCAAGGCTGGCTACGCTGGTGGCCGTATCGTCATGGCTCATCGCAGCAATGAAAAATTCTGTCAGCAATTGTCAGAACGCTTGCTGGAAACTTTCCCACAAGCGGATATCAAAATCATCCCAACGTCTGGTCTCTGCAGTTTCTATGCAGAAGATGGCGGTTTGTTGATGGGATATGAAATTAACTAAGATTATGAGCAACAAGAGATGCCAAGCATCTCTTGTTTTTTGTGGTACAATAGAGCTATGAAACATTTTGATACTATTGTCATCGGTGGTGGACCTGCTGGCATGATGGCTACGATTTCCAGTAGCTTTTATGGTCAGAAAACTCTACTCATCGAAAAAAATCGAAAACTTGGCAAAAAATTAGCTGGAACGGGCGGTGGTCGTTGTAATGTGACCAACAATGGAACCTTAGATGACCTATTAGCTGGAATCCCTGGTAACGGGCGGTTTCTTTACAGTGTCTTCTCCCAGTTTGATAACCATGATATCATCAACTTTTTTACGGAAAATGGTGTTAAACTTAAGGTCGAGGACCACGGACGCGTCTTTCCTGCTAGTGATAAGTCTCGGACTATTATCGAGGCGCTAGAAAAGAAAATCACTGAACTCGGTGGTCAAGTTGCTACTCAAACAGAAATTGTTTCGGTTAAAAAGATAGACGACCAGTTTGTCCTTAAGTCCGCAGACCAAACCTTCACTTGTAATAAACTCATTGTTACAACTGGTGGTAAATCCTATCCTTCTACTGGTTCTACTGGTTTTGGGCATGAGATCGCCCGCCATTTTAAACATACCATTACTGAGCTTGAAGCTGCTGAGAGCCCATTGTTGACTGATTTTCCACACAAAGCGCTTCAAGGGATTTCACTAGACGATGTGACCTTAAGCTATGGCAAGCATGTCATCACTCACGATCTGCTCTTTACCCACTTTGGTTTGTCGGGCCCTGCTGCTCTGCGTATGTCCAGCTTTGTCAAGGGAGGTGAAGTCCTTTCTTTGGATGTCTTGCCTCAACTTTCTGAGAGCGACTTGGTAGCATTTCTAGAGGAAAATCGGGAAAAATTCTTGAAAAATGCTTTAAAAACTTTGTTGCCAGAACGTTTAGCAGAGTTCTTTGTACAAGGCTATCCTGAAAAAGTCAAACAACTGACTGAAAAGGAACGCGAGCAACTTGTCCAATCTATCAAGGCTCTCAAAATTCCTGTCACTGGTAAAATGTCTCTTGCCAAGTCATTTGTCACCAAAGGCGGTGTCAGGCTCAAGGAAATCAATCCCAAAACTCTGGAAAGCAAACTCGTTCCTGGACTCCACTTTGCAGGCGAGGTACTGGATATCAATGCCCACACGGGTGGCTTCAACATCACTTCTGCCCTCTGTACCGGCTGGGTGGCAGGCTCAAATCCAATAAATACCAAATAAGAAAGGAAGTCCTTTGGAACATATTATTTTACTAAGAGGTGTTACTCCTAATGGAAAGAATGCTATCCCGAAAATGTCTTATTTGGTAGATATTCTGACAGAAGCTGGTTTTCAACACGTTCGAACCTATATTCAAAGTGGGAATATCATTCTTGAAAGTGACTTAGATTTAGAAGAAATACGAGAACGCGTTCATACTCTGATAAAGGAAAAAATTGGGGCCGACTTAAAAATGGTTATCAAGAATAAGAACGATTTTGAAAAGATTGTTCATGAGAATCCATTTAGAGAAGACTATCTTTACGATCGTATACATGTGATTTTTTATCAGGGATTTATCCAAAGTCTGCCACTAGAAAAATTGAAAGCTGACTACGGTGAAGAAGAAATTTGTGTAGGTGATCACTGTCTCTACCTCTATCTCCCTAGAACTGCAAAACAAAAAAAGCTCAATATCAACTATCTTGAAAAATTGTTTGGCCTGGATCTGACCATGCGGAAGTTAAACGTAGTGGAAAAGTTACTAACAAAATAGGAGAACAAGATGAACAGAAGAGAAACAGTCGAATTTGTCAATATGTGTATGATTCAAAATGGAGACAAGGTCCTGGTCCAAGATCGAGTTAATCCTGATTGGCCTGGTATTACTTTTCCTGGCGGGCATGTTGAACGTGGCGAATCCTTTGTCGATGCTGTCATTCGTGAAGTGAAAGAAGAAACTGGTCTGACCATTTCCAAACCCCAACTCTGTGGTATCAAAAACTGGTACGATGACAAGGATTATCGTTATGTAGTCCTCTTTTACAAAACAGAACACTTTTCAGGTGAACTCCAGTCTTCAGACGAAGGGAAGGTTTGGTGGGAAGATTTTGACAATCTGTCTCATCTAAAACTTGCTACTGATGATATGTCTGATATGCTTCGTGTTTTTTTAGAAGAGGATCTCAGTGAATTCTTTTACTACAAAGACGGTGACGACTGGCTTTATGACTTGAAGTAAAAAATAGGCTAGGAAATTCCTAGCCTATTTATTCTGCATTTGTCTGAACATAAGCTGCAATGGCATCTGATGTGTATTGAGCTGTACCAGGTCCAAATTTGTCAATGTTTTCCTTAAACTCAGGGTTGTAGACGTAGCCTTTACCAATATGGCCGAAGACTTCAATAGAGCAGTCAAATCCATAAGTACGAATGGCTTGCAAGAGATTGGCTGCTTGCTCTTGGTTTTCAGTTGCTGTTGCAGGTAAACCAGCTTGAAGATTTTGTGCCAAAGTTTGAAAGACTTGGTTAAAGGCGGCCGTAGACTCATCTTCACGACCTTTTTGTCGCTCGAGGGCTTGATCCATGACTTCTTGCCCATATTTCTCTACCGCTTCTTGGTGATATTTTTGGTTGTCTTGATAGCTAAATCCCGTGAATTTTTCCTCAATGGTCATTTTTCTTTCTCCTTTTTGTTCTTGAATGGTTTTTCGCAAGGTGGAAATCAAGGTATCCAGATGTTGCCTTTCTCGAGTCAAATAGTCCAACTGTCTAGTCAAATGAGGCAATAAATCTGTCCTTTCTTCCTTTAATAGCTCTGCTATTTTCTCTAAAGAAAAGCCTAGATATTTGTAGTAAAGAATGACCTGAAGGCGTTCTAAATCCTCTTGACTGTATGTTCGATAGCCGTTTTCCGACTTTAAGGGGACCAAGAGTCCTATCTTGTCATAGTGGTGCAGGGTCTTGACAGAGACACCTGAAAGCTGCGCAGCTTCTTTGATATGGTACATGATTTCCTCCTTACAAAGATAGTATAACCCCTCCCCCTAGGTCAGAGTCAAGCGTTTTTGAGAAAAATTTTTAACTTTTTGAGAAAGGTGTGAAAACTTGAAAATGGTTTTCTTGACAGACCTTTGAAAACATGATAGGATAGTCAAGTCTATCAATCAAACAGAAAGCTCATAAAGAGCCATTGAGAGAGGGCTATTTGACAACTCAAGTAGCCTTTTCTTATTTTAAAAAACAAGATTGGAGTTTCAACTATGTCAGAAAAATCGCAATGGGGCTCGAAACTAGGCTTTATTCTAGCATCTGCTGGTTCAGCCATCGGACTTGGTGCCGTTTGGAAATTTCCCTACATGACTGCTGCTAATGGCGGGGGAGGCTTTTTACTAGTCTTTCTCATTTCCACTATTTTAATCGGTTTCCCACTCCTGCTGGCTGAGTTTGCCCTTGGCCGTAGTGCTGGCGTTTCCGCTATCAAAACCTTTGGAAAACTAGGCAAGAATAACACGTACAACTTTATCGGTTGGATTGGTGCCTTTGCCCTCTTTATCCTTCTCTCCTTTTACAGTGTTATTGGAGGATGGATTTTAGTCTATCTAGGTATTGAGTTTGGGAAATTGTTCCAACTTGGTGGAACGGGTGATTATGCTCAGTTATTTACTTCAATCATTTCAAATCCAGCCATTGTCCTAGGAGCACAAGCTGCCTTTATC
Source organism: bacterium (assembly GCA_905221305.1). GTDB lineage: Bacteria > Bacillota > Bacilli > Lactobacillales > Streptococcaceae > Streptococcus. The sequence continues at coordinate 291,878 of CAJNCO010000001.1, read as the reverse complement.
TTATTGAATATCTTTATTGTATCACGTGGGGTTCAAAAAGGGATTGAAAGAGCTTCGAAAGTCATGATGCCGCTGCTCTTTATCATCTTTGTCGTGATTATTGGGCGCTCGCTCAGCTTGCCAAATGCCATGGAAGGGGTTCTCTATTTTCTCAAACCAGACTTTTCAAAACTGACCAGTGCTGGTCTCCTCTACGCGCTGGGACAATCTTTCTTTGCCCTCTCACTAGGGGTGACAGCCATGCTGACATATGCATCCTACTTGGACAAGAAAACCAATCTGGTCCAGTCAGGGATTTCCATCGTAGCCATGAACATCTCGGTATCCATCATGGCAGGACTAGCCATTTTCCCAGCCATGTCAGCCTTCAATATCCAGTCTGAAGGGGGACCAAGCCTGCTCTTTATCGTCTTGCCTCAACTCTTTGACAAGATGCCTTTTGGAACCATTTTCTATATCCTCTTCCTCTTGCTCTTCCTCTTTGCGACGGTCACTTCCTCTGTCGTGATGCTGGAAATCAATGTGGGCAATATCACCAATCAAAATAACAGCAAACGTGCCAAATGGAGTGCCATTTTAGGAATCTTGACCTTTGTTTTCGGAATTCCTTCAGCTCTATCCTATGGGGTCATGGCGGATGTTCACATCTTTGGGAAGACCTTCTTTGATGCTATGGACTTCTTGGTTTCCAATCTCCTCATGCCATTTGGAGCTCTCTGCCTGTCACTTTTTACAGGCTACATCTTTAAGAAGGCTCTTGCTAAGGAGGAACTCCATCTTGATGAAAGAGCCTGGAAACAAGGACTTTTCCAAGTCTGGCTTTTCCTCCTTCGTTTCATCATTCCTATTATCATTATCGTGGTTTTTATCGCCCAATTTATGTAATCAAAAAGGACTTGAGTAGTAAACTCAGGCCCTTTCTTTTTTATGGATGGCTAACAATCAATTCCAAACCTTGCCCTTCCAAGACCCAAGCTTCAACATCACTTGGTAGGATAAAGTGGCTGCCTTTTTGGATTGGATAATTTTCCCCGTCAACAGTCAGTTGACCCTGACCAGCCAAGACACTAAATAAGCTGTAGTCAGCTGTCTTTTCGAAGTCAACTTTGCCAGTGATTTCCCACTTGTAAACTGCGAAGAAATCATTGGATACAAGGAGAGTGGAACGTAGATCATCTGCTTTGATAGTTACAGGACGGCTATTGGCAGGCTCTCCAATGTTTAAAACATCGATAGATTTTTCAAGGTGAAGTTCACGCAAGTTGCCCTTGTCGTCCTTGCGGTCAAAGTCATAAACACGGTAGGTGGTATCGCTAGACTGCTGGGTTTCAAGAATCAAGATGCCTGCACCGATAGCGTGCATAGTACCGCTTGGCACATAGAAGAAATCTCCAGCTTTAACTGGCACTTTTGTCAGTAAGGCATCCCAGTTTTTATCTTCGATTTGCTGGCGGAGTTCTTCTTTTGACTTGGCATTGTGGCCATAGATAATCTCTGATCCTTCATCTGCAGCGATGATATACCAGCATTCTGTTTTTCCAAGTTCGCCTTCATGCTCTAGCCCGTAAGCATCGTCTGGATGAACTTGGACACTGAGCCAGTCGTTGGCATCGAGAATTTTAGTTAAGAGAGGAAATACAGGCTCTGGACGGTTACCAAATAATTCACGGTGCTCTGCATACAAGGTAGCTAGGTCTGTACCCTCGTAGCGACCATTAGCGACCTTTGAAACACCATTTGGGTGAGCTGAGATAGCCCAGTATTCTCCGATTTTTTCACTTGGAATGTCATAGCCAAACTCATCACGTAGCTTGGTTCCACCCCAGATTTTTTCTTGCATAACTGATTGTAAAAATAATGGTTCTGACATCTTTTTCTCCTGTCTATTTTTCTCACTTCATTATAGCAAAAAGCCAGGTCTAATTGAACTCTTTTTCACATCTTATAAAGTAGAGAGAAGATTTTATAAAAATAGTGAACAAATGTGCTCTACTTAATACTTGCACCATTGCTGGCAATGACGTCCTTGTACCAGTAGAAGGATTTCTTCTTGCTCCGCTTGAGACTTCCATGACCTGCATTATCACGTTCCACATAGATAAAGCCATAGCGCTTGTTCATTTCGCCTGTTCCAGCTGAAACCAGATCTATACAACCCCAAGTCGTATAACCAAGCAATTCAACGCCATCTTGGTAAATAGCATCTCGCATAGCCTTGATGTGGGCCTCTAAGTAAGCAATCCGATAGTCATCTGCTACATAGCCATTTTCATCTGGCGTATCCATAGCGCCGAGTCCATTTTCTACGATGAACATAGGCTTTTGATAACGATCCCAGATGGCATTGAGGGTGATACGAAGCCCCAGTGGGTCAATCTGCCAACCCCATTCTGAGGATTCAAGATAGGGATTTTTGATAGATGCAAAGACATTTCCAGCAGTCAGATTCCTCACTTCTGGATCGCCTGAGGCCACTCGACTCGCATAGTAAGAGAAGGAAACAAAGTCAACAGTGTGATTCTTTAACAAGTCCAAATCCTCTGCCGTCATTTCAATCTTAATTCCCTCACGCTCCCACTGCTTCTTGGCATAATTTGGGTATTCCCCACGCGCTTGAACATCAATGAAAAAGTAACTCTTACGGTCTTCCTCCATAGCTGCCCAGTAGTCTCTCGGATGGGCAGTGTTGGGATAGTATTGTCCTGCTGCCAACATACATCCCACCTTGTTTTCTGGATCAATTTCGTGAGCAATTTTAGTCGCCATAACCGAGGCTACCAGCTCATGGTGGGCTGCTTGGTATTTGATCTGTTCTTGATTTTCTCCTTCTTCAAAACAAATCCCAGCTCCTAAAAAGGGGGCATGCAGAATCATATTGATTTCGTTGAAGGTGAGCCAGTACTTGACCAAGCCCTTGTAACGGGCAAAGAGGGTGCGACAAAGATTTGCGTAAAAGTCCAACATGCGACGATTGCGCCAACCACCGTACTCCCTAATTAAGTACATGGGGCAGTCGAAATGCGTGATGGTCACCAGTGGTTCAATTCCATACTTGTGACATTCCTTAAATAAATCCTCATAAAAAGCTAGACCAGCTTCATTTGGCTCTGCTTCGTCACCTTGAGGAAAAATCCGAGTCCAAGCAATGGAAAGTCGATAGGTTTTAAAGCCCATTTCTGCAAAAAGCGCAATATCTTCCTTATAATGATGGTACATATCAATGGCTTCCTTTGCTGGGTAAAAATAGCCCTCCCCAAACGAAAACATCTTTTTCTGACCTGTAATAATGGCCTCACGGTCTGGACCAATCGGTACCACATCCACATTAGCAAGACCACGACCGTCCTGATTATAAGCACCCTCACATTGATTAGCCGCCGTTGCACCACCCCAGAGAAATCTTTCTGGAAATTGTAGTATTTCTGTCATCACTTTACCTCGATTGATTTATTACTTCTATTATACTAAAAAGAAGGCAAAAAGTTTTGAACTCTCTGGATAATGATAGCACTAAACTTACTCTTATATATACGAAAAAAAGACTGAAACCAGTCTTCTTTTTAAATTAAAGCTGTGATAGCCGTTACTAGGCCAAAAACGATACCCGGTGCATTAGCAGCCGCAAGGGGAATATCTCTTTCTTTCTTGAAAAGACCGTAGTAAACCCATAGACTACAGTTGATGGCTGCGACTAAGGGTTGGATGAAATTTCCCTTTTGTCCAGCTAGATTATTCATGATTTGTGGAATATAAGACACATACATCATAACGGACATGAAGGTCGCTACCCAACCCAAAATTTTCATTTGTTTTTCAGACATTTTCAAAACCTCTTTCATTTTTATGAATCATATTTTATAATCTTTTTTCAAAACAATCAAGACTTTGTAGCTTTTGTTATGAAGATGTAAACTATCACAATCTTGTGATAAGAAAGAGGAAACAGAAAAAGACCGGATTACTCCGATCTTTCAATAATTCATATTCTCATAATCTGTTTTAAGAATGATTAAGGTTAACATCAAATGATTAAGCGACCTATTTCATACGATAAAAATCAATCACTAAACTAGCTGGACCTTTTACAAGCAAGGATTCTGTCCCCCAATCAGTTACAGCCGGACCATGTAAAATCTCGACACCAAGATCTTTCAACCGTTGGTAGTCCTGCTCTACATCCTCAACCTCGATGTGGAGAATGATGCCTGACTGAAAGTTTTCCAAAGAAATCAAATGATTTTCTGACAACATGAGACAGTGACTGCCAATCGTAAACTGAGCAAAACTGTCATCAACATAATCGGACTTTTTATCCAAAATACGCTCCAAGTCAGCACAGACTTGAGGAACATCTGAAACGATGATATCTAATTGATTTAAATTCATTTACTATCCTCCAGAAAAAGACCGGATTACTCCGATCTTTTCAAGTTCCGCTCTATGAAAATCAAAGAATAAAATCTTCAATGTTTACTTTTGATTTTCGATGAGAGAAATTATTTGATTGCGCGTGATTGCAATCCTTCTTCTTCCAAGAAGAGGCGGAATGGTACGAGTTCTTCTGCTTCGTATTTTTCCTTGAAGGCTTTGATTGCTTCTTCTGAGTGAAGTTTTGGATCGAGTTCAAGTACTTCTACTGGAAGTGGACGATGTTGAGAGATGCGAGCATCGATCACAACAGTTTTACCTTCTTTATTGAGTTTCACAGCTTCTGCAACAACTGCGTCGATGTCTTCGATACGATCAACTGTAAATCCAACAGCTCCTTGAGCTTCAGCGATTTTTGCATAGTCAGCATTAGGGAAGTCACAACCAAACAAGTGTTTGTTTGTGTCTTCGTATTTGTCCTTGATGAAGGCATATTTACCATTTGAGAAGACAACGTTAATAACTGGGAGGTCGTATTGAACGTTTGTGATCACGTCTGGGTAGCACATGTTGAATGCACCGTCACCCATGATGTTCCATACTTGGCGATCTGGATTGTCTTTCTTAGCAGCGATACCACCAGGAAGGGCAATACCCATTGTCGCAAAGAGTGGAGATGTACGCCACATGTTCTTAGGTGTCATGTGAAGGTGACGAGTAGATGTTTGAGTAGTGTCACCTACGTCGATTGAGTAGATAGCGTCTTGATCAGCATGTTTGTTGATTGCATTGTAAACTTGGTACAATTGCAATTCACCCTCAGTTTTACCTTCGAGTTTGTTCATGTAATCACGCCAGTTTTGGTTGTTCTTAACGTTTGCACGCCACCATGGAGTAGATTCAACTGGGTTCACTTTATCAAGGATTGCTTTCGCTGCTTGACCTGCATCACCAAGGATAGAAGCATCAAGGGCATGACGTTTACCAAGTTTGTAAGGGTCGATATCGACTTGGATGAATTTTTCAGTGTTCTTGAAGGCTTCGTAAACTTCAGCAAATGGGAAGTTTGAACCAAGGAAAAGAACTGTGTCTGCTTCGAAGACCACTTCGTTGGCTGGTTTCCAACCAACACGGTAAGCAGAACCTGTCAAACCTTCATAGTTCCATTCAAACGCTTCAAAGTTTTTACCAGTTGTGATGATTGGTGCTTTGATTTTACGTGACAACTCAGTAATCACTTCACCAGCTTTAACACCACCGTAACCAGCGTAGATAACTGGGCGTTCAGCATTGTTCAAGATTTCAACAGCTTTGTCGATTTCAACTTCGTTCAAGGCAGGAGCGATGAATGAGCGTTCGTATGAACCTGAACCGTAGTATGAGTTTTCGTCGATTTCTTGGAAACCGAAGTTTACTGGGATTTCAACTACAGCTGGACCTTTTTTAGAAACTGCAGCACGGCAAGCTTCGTCGATTACTTTTGGCAATTGCTCAGCGTAAGCGACACGTTTGTTGTAAACAGCGATACCGTTGTACATTGGGTTTTGGTTCAATTCTTGGAAGGCATCCATGTTGAGTTCGTTAACTGGACGTGATCCAAGGATAGCAAGAAATGGAGTGTTATCCATAGCTGCATCGTAAACACCGTTAATCAAGTGAGTCGCACCTGGACCACCTGAACCAACTGCAACCCCGATTGAGCCGCCGAATTTAGCTTGCATAACCGCTGCAAGAGCACCTGTTTCTTCGTGGCGAACTTGCAAGAAGCGGATATCTTTGTCTTCAGCCAAAGCGTCCATCAATGAGCTGAGTGTTCCTGATGGGATACCGTAGATGGTGTCTACGCCCCATGTTTTCAATACATTAAGCATTGCTGCAGATGCAGTAATTTTCCCTTGAGTCATAATGATAACTCTCCTTCAAATATTTTTAAAACTTGATAAATCCGTTTTCATATACTAATTGGAAACGTTTCAGCAAATTTTTACTCTACTACTTTACCACATTTGTTTTGGGTCTCCTAAGAATGTGCTCAGAAGTTTTTATTCTCTATTACAGTACAGTTTGAAAACGTTTTATATAACTGTTTTATAATAAAAAGCGAGCAAGCCCGCTTTTAGTCTATTTTACTAAAGTTTAGCATGAGAGAACTGATTAAAACAGATACTGAACTAAAGGCCATGGCCAATCCTGCAAGTTCTGGATTGAGTACCAAACCAAGAACAGAAAACACTCCTGCTGCAATCGGAATACCAATGAGGTTATAGATAGAAGCCCAGAAAAGATTGAGTAGAATACGATTAAAGGTCTTCTTACTCATATCAAAAGCACGTGCCAATCCTAGTAAATTGTTGGTTGTAAGGACAAGATCTGCTGATTCAATGGCAATATCTGTACCAGATCCCATGGCAATTCCGACATCCGCTACACTGAGGGCCGGCGCATCATTGATACCATCTCCAACAAAGGCCAATTTGCCATTCTTTTGAAGCTTGTGAATTTCATGTGCCTTTTCCTCTGGCAAGACATTTGCAATCACTTCTTCGATCCCAATTTGCTCTGCAATAGCATGGGCTACTCCAACATTATCTCCAGTAAGCATGACCGTTCTGAGGCCGCGTTTCTTTAATTTAGCAATGGCTTCTCGAGCATTTTCCTTAGGGACATCCTGCAAGGCAAGCAAGCCTTTGATTTCACTGTCAACAGCCAAGTAGACAACTGTCTTAGCTTCTTTTTCCAATTCTTCAAGTTTTTCCTGATAAGCGCTCGAAATATCCATGCCATCTAGCATTTTAGCATTTCCGAGCAAAACTAGTTTCCCATTGATTTGCCCTGAAACACCTTTTCCATGTAGGGCTTTGAAATTTTCTACAGCATGAAGCTCAAGTCCAGCTTCAGTCGCTCGCTTGACAATGGCTTGAGCCAGAGGGTGTTGAGAGGCTTCTTCCAAAGAGGCAGCTAAGCCAAGCACTTCTGTCTTGTCGCCAATGATATCAGTGACCACTGGTTTTCCTTCCGTCAAAGTCCCTGTCTTATCAAAGACGAGAGTTTGGACTTTCTGGATTTCCTGTAAGACGGTTCCATTTTTGAGGAGAACGCCCATCTTGGCACTACGACCAGTCCCCACCATGAGGGCTGTTGGTGTTGCAAGTCCTAGGGCACAAGGGCAGGCGATAATCAAAACTGCCACCCCATAAAGTAGAGAGGTCACAAAGCTAGCACCAAGCAAGACAAACCAAATCCAAAAAGTTAGAATCGCTAAAATGACAACTGCAGGAACAAAAATCCCTGAAATCTTATCCGTCAAGTCCTGAATTGGTGCTCGGCTGGTCTGGGCTTTCTTCACAAAGTCCACAATCTGTGCCAAGACAGTCTCTGAACCAACTTTTTCTGCTTTAAAAATAAGAGTGCCGCTGTTATTTATGGTGGAGCCAATGACAGTATCTCCAACTGTTTTGTCCACTGGCAGGCTCTCACCTGTCACCATGGATTCGTCAATACTGGATACACCTTCGACTACAACACCATCAACCGCAATCTTTTCTCCAGGACGCACCCGAATCAGGTCTCCTACCTTGACTTGTTCCAAAGGAACTTGTACATAGCTATCCTCACGCAAGACTTCTGCTGTTTTAGCTTGCAAATCAAGTAATTTCTCCACAGCTTGGGAAGTATTTTTTCGCATTTTTTCCTCAAAAACGGCTCCCAAAAGAACGAAGAAGAGGATAAAACCAGCACTTTCAAAGTAAACAGGAAGCCCAGTAAAGAGGGCAACTAGGCTATAGAGATAGGCCACTAGGGTTCCAAGAGAAACCAAAGTATCCATGTTTGCATTGTGCTTTTTAAAGCTGGACCAAGCACTCTGAATATAAGGACCACCTGCTGCTAGCATAATGGGTGTTGTGGCTAAAAAGGTGCCCCAACGCATGACTTGGTGACTAATTCCTCCTGTCGACATCCCAATCATGATAATCACAAGAGGCACAGTAAAGATACTAGTAATCCAAAAACGTTGCAAAAGTGACAAAGATTTTCGAGTCTTCTCAACTACGGTATAACTTCCCTTTTGCATCTTCATACCACATGAGAATTCATGCTCACCCAACTCTTGAGGTGTGAAACGAATTGTCTTCTCTTCATCTACACCAATTGGTTCCAAGATGCCTTCTTCTTCAAACAGAATTTCCTTATAACAGTTTGAAGGAGTTGTACGATGAAAGGTAATTTCAGCGGGAATTCCTTTTTGAAGCTGGATATGGGCTGGATGGTAGCCTTTGTCTGCCGTGATACTGATTTTTTGAACACCATTTTCAAGACTTGCTTTTACGATTTCAGTCATATCATTCTCCTACTCTACAATCATCTTGCCGTGCATCATGTTCATGCCACAAGAAAAGTCAAACTCTCCAGCCTGCTCAGGCGTGATTTCCACTACATACTCCTCACCCATAGGAAGATCCGCATGCACACCAAAATCTGGAAAGACGATCTGATCCAAACAAGGTGAAGGATCCTTACGGTCAAAGACAATGCGGGCTGGCACTGATTTCTTAAGAATAATCAACTCAGGAGTATACCCTCCCATGACTTCCACTCGAATCTCTTGGTAGCCCTTTTTTTGCTGGGCCTTTTGTCCAGATTTTTCAGGCTTTTTGAAAAACCAAAACAATATAAACGCGATAAGGGCAAGACAAATAATGGTTACAATACTATTTAACATGGCGTCTCCTTTACATACAATTACATTTTACTTCAACAACTGCGCTATCTTTTTTCTCAGAAATCACAACTTCCAATCCTTCCAAGTCAGACAAAGTAAAATCACATTCAGCAATTAAATCAGCCAACAAGTTCTTAATCCTACGAGAACAAACCTTGTCTTTGATATCTTGGACAAGCAAGTCTCGGCTTTGGTCTAGAGTTAAAAGGGCTGAATAAACAAAGGACTTGCCCTCTTTTTTCCGAGTCAAACACTCTTTCTCAACCAGACGAGCTAAAAGAGTCTGAATGGTTGATTTGGACCAATCAAACCGCTCTGCCAAAACCCTGATCAAATCCGTACTGGTCTGTTCTCCCTGCATCCAAATAATCTTCATAACCTGCCATTCTGCATCTGAAATCTGCATCAGTACACCTCCAAAATCTACATTTGTCAATTATAGTTCTAAGTATACTCTCAAAATCTACATTTGTCAATTATGAAATTACATATTTCTAAAAAAAGAACTTTAATCATTTGATGAGAGATTTGCAGTCAAATTTTACTATATAAACTATAAAAATATGCTATACTGAAGAAAAAAGAAAACAACCACTAGGGGTGCGTAAAACTGAGATTAACGACTGTTAGATTCCTTTGACTCAATCTAGGTAATGCTAGCTGATGGAAGTGGAAATGATAGTGAGGACTACCCAGTCTTCTATTTCCTTCCTAAAACAGACTTGCTTGTTCTTAAGAATACAAACTTCAGTTGGTTGGGAGGTTTTAGATGACTTATTTACCCGTTGCTCTGACCATTGCTGGGACAGACCCTAGTGGCGGTGCTGGCATTATGGCTGATTTGAAGTCGTTCCAAGCTAGAGATGTCTATGGAATGGCAGTTGTGACCAGTCTTGTCGCTCAAAATACCAGAGGCGTTCAGCTAATAGAGCACGTTTCTCCTCAAATGTTGAAAGCCCAATTGGAGAGCGTCTTTTCGGATATCAAGCCTCAGGCTGTAAAAACTGGTATGCTGGCAACTACTGAAATCATGGAGATTATCCAACCCTATCTTAAAAAGCTGGACTGCCCCTATGTCCTTGACCCTGTTATGGTCGCAACAAGCGGTGATACCCTGATTGATACCAGTGCGAGAAGCTACCTAAAAACAAACCTGCTTCCACTTGCGACTATTATTACACCCAATCTTCCTGAGGCAGAAGAAATTGTTGGTTTCTCAATTCATAATCCAGAAGACATGCAACGTGCTGGTCGCCTGATTTTAAAAGAATTTGGTCCTCAGTCTGTGGTAATCAAAGGTGGTCATCTCGAAGGCGGTGCCAAGGATTTCCTCTTTACCAAGGAGGAGCAATTTGTCTGGGAAAGTCCTCGAATTCAAACCTGTCATACCCATGGTACTGGATGTACCTTTGCTGCTGTGATTACGGCTGAACTAGCCAAGGGGAAGACCCTTTATCAGGCAGTCGATAAGGCCAAGGCCTTTATCACAAAAGCCATCCAAGACGCCCCTCAACTCGGTCATGGTTCTGGTCCAGTCAACCATACAAGCTTTAAAGATTAAGAAAAAACTCTCTAGTTCCCACTATAAGGGAATTAGAGAGTTTTTGATTAGGAAATAATGTTATCTAGCTTTGTTAAAAAAGCTTGCGTTTTTGCTTCTATATCTTCTGCCTGCATCAGATCCCTGACGACTGCTACACCAGCTATGCCAGTACCCGTAAGTTGGTCAATGTTCTCTGACGTCAAGCCTCCAATAGCAACTACTGGAATGGCGACCGTTTGGCAAATTGTTTTTAAGGTTGAAATCAGGGTGATGGGTGCATTTTCTTTGGTCGTAGTCGGGAAAATGGCTCCTGTTCCCAAGTAATCCGCACCTGATGTTTCTGCTTCGAGGGCTCTTTTAACTGTTTTAGCAGTGACACCGAGGATTTTTTCAGGACCCAAGACTTTGCGGGCAACCGAAACTGGTAGTTCATCGTCGCCAATATGCAAACCTGCAGCATCGACTGCAAGACAGATATCCAATCGATCATCGATAATCAAGGGTATCTGATAAGCGTCTGTTATTTCCTTGACTTGTTTTGCCAGTTGATAGTATTGATTGGTCATGAGATTTTTTTCTCGTAGTTGGATAATGGTAACACCTGAACGGCAGGCCGTCTCAACTTTTTCAAGAAAGCTTTCCAAGGAATCTTGGTAGCGATTGGTGACCAGATATAGTCTGAGTGCTTCTCTATTCATAAATATCTCCTTTGATGGCATCTAGCCAGTTTTCGTCTCTTTTTAGGAGAGAGAGTTGATTGAGAACTTGGTAACGAAAATCTTCCAATCCCATTCCTTGAACAAGTATTCTCTCAGCAGCGATATTGAGATAAGAAACTGCTAGGCACGAAGCTTCAAAGGCAGTCTTTCCTTGGCTGAGAAAAACGGCAGTCAAGGCTCCAACCAGGTCTCCTGTCCCTGTTATCCAGTCTAATTCTGCACAGCCATTTCCCAATACAGCAACTTGATTCTCTGAAACTATGAGGTCCTTGGGTCCAGTTACTAAGAACGACATACCAGGATAAAGCTGACACCAGTCTTTCAAGACTTGGAGCAAATCCTCAGTTTCTTGGTCTTTAGCACTCGCATCTACCCCGACTCCATGGTGTTTTAAGCCAACAAGACTTCGGATTTCCGACATATTTCCTTTAAGGACTGTGGGCTTGTATTCTAAAAGATCTCTGACTAGTCCCTTACGAATGGGAGATGCTGCTACGCCAACCGCATCTACTACCATTGGGAGACAAGTTTGAGCTGCATAAGAAGCTGCCATACGGATTGCTTTTTCCTTCTCAGCAGACAAATGTCCCAAATTGATGAAAAGAGCTTGGCTTTGTTTGGTAAAATCAAGGACCTCACGGGGATCATCTGCCATGACAGGTTTAGATCCCAGAGCTAAAATCCCATTGGCCAGCATCTCACAAGAAATCTCATTGGTGATGCAGTGAATCAAGGAACTGGTTGCCAGAGGGAAAGGATTTGTCAATTTCTGCATCAGTCTATCCTTTCTCCAAAGAAATATCCCTGCACTTTTTTAAAGAATTCCTGCTTGATTAAAAATCGAAAGGCGAGGAAAGCTATGGCTGTACCGATCAAGGTTGCTCCAAAAAATCGAGGAGTGTAGATAAACCAGCTAAGCTTGGCCGCAGATCCTGTAAAGAGAACCATGACAGGATAGGAAACAATGGAACCGATAACCCCTGTTCCCAAGATTTCTCCTAGGGCAGAAAAGTAAAATTTTCGACCATACTTATAAAAGAGACCTGCAAGGAGGGCTCCAAAGGTAGCTCCTGTTAGGGCCAAAGGGGGAATGCCTTGAGTAGACATACGGATAAAGGCTGTCACTGTAGCCATGATCAAGGCATAAACAGGTCCCATCATGATTCCTGCCAGAATATTGACTACACTAGACATCGGTGCCATTCCTTCAATTCGAAAGATGGGTGTAAGAACTACGTCAAGGGCAATCATCATGGATAAAATAGTTAATTTGTGAACTTGAAGTTGGTGGTTTCTCATTTTCTATTTCTTCTCTTTTTCTAAGGACTGCAAATCACTCGTCCAGGTTTGATGTTGGTAAGCCATCTCCCAAAACTTGGCTTCCATGTGGACACTTCTGTGGAAGGCATCTAGCATTTTTTGTTTGTCCGTCTCATTGCTTTCTCGATAGAGCTGATTGACCAGGGCTTCTTCCTCTTTAATCTGCTGTTCTAACTCATCGGTGATATAGGTCTCAATCCACTGTTGATAAAGAGGATTCGGGGATGGTTTGCGATTAAGTACCTTGCCCAAATCATGGTATAACCAAGGACATGGGAGCAAACTAGCAAAAGCAATGCCCAAGTTTGGCTCTTCAAACTGACGATAAATATGAGAAATGTAATGATAACAGGTTGGAGCGATTGGATGTTGCTCCATTTCCTGGTCGCTGATTCCTAATTCCTTGAAAAATTGTTGGCGGATAAACAACTCACCCTCCACTAGACTCAGGGCATTTTGTTTCAAGAGCCTTTTCATCTCCTCGTTTGAAGTCTTATCAGCCAAGAGGTGATAGGCTTCTGAAAAAGACTTCAGATAGTAGGCATCCTGAATCAGGTAATAGCGAAAGATGGAAGGTTCTAACGTTCCCTCTTGTAACTGTAAAACAAAGGGATGGTTAAAGGAAGCCTGCCAAGCTTCCTTGGATAATTCCATCGCAATATCTGTAAATTCCATAATAACTCCTTTATAGAAATAGGCTGGTTTGAAGCAATAAAAAGAAAAGTAGGTAAATCAATGTTGTCCTTTGAGGAATATAAAAGGTTCGATAGTTATTCTCCACCTGTGCATGTTCGTCATATCCATGTGCAGACAGGGCCCTCAAGTAGAGATGGCGCCATCTAAAGACCGTCATCAGAACCTTGCTGTAAATCAAGGGAGACCAAACATGCAATTTTTGACCACGTAATAAGCAAGCTTCCTTGAGGGACTTGATTTCTTGTTGAATGAGGGGAAAGGCATTGAATACCACAATTAAGGAATAGGCCCAAGACCGTGATAACCCCTTTTGAGCCAAGTACAAGAGAAGCTCTTTTAAGGAAATACTGGAAACAAAGACAAGGCCGATACAAACCGTCACAAAAGCCCTCGTCCCAAGTATCACTGCCTGCGAAGCATCCCCATGTAACTGAACTGCCCAGTAGTTGGCCAAAGATGGTAAAATGGCGAGTACGAGCATCCAAGCCAACATCTTAAATCGACGGTGGTAGAGCATGAAGAGAATGCAAAATACGACTACTGAAAGATTAAGAGCAATCGAAGGAATGAAGGATGTTTCCAAGGATAAAATTAGAAAGAAGAGGCTGATAACTGGTGTCTTGGTTGCTACTTTGATCATACTACCTCACCTCCCCTAGAGTATCATTGTTCAGAGAGGGGAGAGGGTTGCTGATGGTCATGTCTTGGAGATGACTGAGCCCCCCACTAGTCATCTCGATCCAATAATCAACCACAGAAATCAAGGGATCTAAACGATGGCTAATGATCAAAAAACTTCTTCCTTGATTTCCCTCCTCCAACATCCACTGACAAAAGTAGTCGCAGGCTCTATCATCCAAACCAGCAAATGGTTCATCTAGCAAAATCACAGACGCTTTGCTGGTCAAGATGGTCAATAGCTGAAGAATCTTTTGCTGGCCACCACTTAATTGATAAGGACTCTTATCGAGTGCCTGCTCCAAATTAAAAAATTGTAATGCTTGGAGAATCCGCTGATTTCTCACGGAGTCTGAACTATCTAATTGCAGTTCCTCTCGCAGACTGACTCGGATAAACTGCTTCTCAGCTTCCTGAACAACACCCGTTAGGTCACGGTACAAACTCTTTTTCTTTTTCAGGACTTTCCCCTTCCAAGTAATGAGCCCCTTATACTTTTGAAATTGAAGAATAGAGCGAAAGAGGGTTGATTTACCGACACCATTGTCACCCAAGATACAGGAAATTCCTTGGTAGATAGTAAAATCCGTAAACGAAAAGAGGGGGCGACTACCCAGCTCACAAGTCACACGATCCATATGGAATAGTTCTGTACTAGAAGCAACTTCCTTTGAAGGGACCTGTGTCATCTCAGAGCAAGGGATTTGAAACACCTCCCTTAACTGGCCGTCTCTTAGCTCCACCATATGGTCGATATAGGCTTCATAGTCTGATAAATCATGGTCGCACAGGATGACTGTCTTCCCATCAAGAGCCAACTCTTTTAGAATCTCCAATATCTCCAGCCTACTCTTTCGATCAATGGAAGCAAAGGGCTCATCCAAGAGATAGACTCTAGGATTCATGGCAAATAGGACAGCCAGCGCAGCCTTTTGCTTTTCCCCACCTGATAAGTGATGGATGGGACGGTGCAAGATTGGCTCGCAACGACATTGCCGAACCACCTCAGCTATTTTAGCATCAATCTCTTGAAGGGGATGCCCGATATTCTCCAAGGTAAAAATCAGCTCCTCAAACAAGTTCTCCATGGTAAATTGATGATTGGGATTTTGAAAGAGAATGCCAACTGTCTGGACACGTTCGACGATAGAAAGCTGACTGACCTCGCTCCCATCTATCAGGACTTGACCACTATAGGGAAGAGAACTGACTTGGGCAATGACTTGAAAGAGGCTGGATTTTCCTGAACCACTGCTCCCAACTAACAAGGTAAAGGCTTGCGCATGAAAAGTAAAATCAATCGGTTCCGAAAAGATTGGGGACTGAATCTCCCGTAATTCCAGGCCCATCTATGCCTTTCCTCCAGCTGCAAACTGATGATAGAGTTTGACAATGGCACGAACCAAGATGGTACAGAAGAAAAAGACGGAAATAAAACGCACCACCAGCAAGGAAAGGACAAAAGGAAGGGAGAAGGCATAGTAACCTAATTTAATGTATTCATAGACAAAGCTAAAAAGGGTAATCCCAATACTATTAGCAGTTAGAGAGAGCCAACTTTCATAGCGATTCTTGGTCACAAGAAAGCCAAATTCACTTCCCAGACCTTGAACCAAGCCGGACAACAGAGCACCTAGACCGAATTGGCTACCATAAAGGACTTCAGCAAGTGCAGCAAGCACTTCTCCAATCGTTGCGCTTCCGATTCTTGGAACAAAGATAGCTGCAATGGGCGCAGCCATACACCAGAGACCAAAGAGGATTTCATTGGCAAAGGCCTGTAAACCAAGAGGGGCCAAGATTAGGGTGAGGATATCAAACAGATAGCCGGAACCCACAAAAACGCCACCAAAAAAGATAGACAAGAAAGCAAGCAAGATAACATCTTTTAACTGCCATTTTTTCAACATAAAAAACTCCTTTTTTAAAGAAATGTGGGGCATTCAAGGAGAGCTACCGAAAAGCTTGTCGTCAGGCCTATCCTCTTTAGATAAACAAAAAAACTCCAATTACAAACGAGAATTAGAGTTTACCTTACAAGATTAGACAGTTCTTTTCGACATACGAAAAAAACCTTTTCACATTTCCCTTCGCCAGTATTAACTGTATCAGGTTCAATGGGTATCATCTCAGCCTAAAGCACCCCAAATGTCTTTATTATTTTATTACTGGACCAGTATAACAGAATTTAAAAGCCCTAGCAAGATATTTGACCGGAAAATATATTTATATAGTTTGTTTGTTCATTCTTTTAATCTACATAAAAGTATTGAATCTGTCCTATAATTCATAACCGATATCAAAAAAGGCTAATTCTAAAGCAACTGCTTGATTCCAGCGTTGCTGAAGTTCTGTCAAATCTTCTCGATTTTTCCCGACACGATTGAGTTCGTCAACCAGAAATTGAACCCACTCTGTAAAGAAAGGACCTCTGTGGAGATTGATCCATTCCAAATGAATATAGGCTTCAGGTAGAGCCAAATCTTTAGAACCCCAGTCTAAATAGAGACCTTCTGCAATGACCAGCATGACCAAAAGATGAGCATAGTCTGATGAAGCCACAGCAGAATACATTAGCTCCTGAAACGCTTTTGTCACAGGGTGCAAGGTCACTTCTAGATAGTCATTCTCTGCTACTTTTAACTCTTTGAAAGCCTTTTGGAAATAACCATCTTCATCTGCTTCAAGAAAGCCTAATTGCTTGGCAAAACGAAGTTTGGATTCAAGCTGGTCTGCGTGAGCTACACAGGCACCCAGCATGGATAAGAAGGCATCAAAGAAATGATAATCTTGAATCAGGTAGTCTTTTAAGACCTTATTCTCAATTGTCCCCGCAAAAAGTTCCTTAACAAATCGATGATTGATTGCAGCCTGCCAATCCTTCTGACTGCTTTTTAATAATTCTCCAACGGTCAAACCTGGCTGAAATGCATAGTCTTGTGTTTCCATATTTATTTTTCCTTTCTTTACTCCTTAGTAATCAATAAAACACCAAGAGATACCAAGCAAAATCGTAATTCCACTTGATACTTTTAAAGAACATCGAGGGCATTTGCAGAGAGCTACCTAAACAAGCCTGTCCAGTTTGTATAAACAAAAAAACTCCAATTACAAACGAGAATTAGAGTTTACCTTACAAGATTAGACAGTTCTTTTCGACATACGAAAAAAACCTTTTCACATTTCCCTTCGCCAGTATTAACTGTATCAGGTTCAATGGGTATCATCTCAGCCTAAAGCACCCCAAATGTCTTTATTATTTTATTACTGGACTAGTATAACAGAAAATGAAAATCCTAGCAAGATATTTGACTGAAAAATATATTTATATAGTTTCTGATAACGATTTAATCTTTCTATACACGAAGAAAAATCTCCACATCAAATGGAGACTTTCTACTTTATCAATACAACTTCAAATCACGTGAATCAACTGGGAAGGATGGATTGTATGGATTGTGACGCAGTTTGAAGTGTTTGACATCTTCAATAGTCTGAGTTCCAGATAACTGCATGACTGTCTTCAATTCTGCATTCAAGTGCTCAAAGACTTGACGCACACCAACGCTACCACCAAGAGCCAAACCATAGATCACAGGGCGGCCAATAGCTACCAAGTCTGCTCCTGAAGCCAAGGCTTTAAAGACGTGCTGACCGCGACGAACACCAGAGTCAAAGACAATTGGCACACGTTTATCAACTGCTTCAGCTACTTCTTGAAGCGAGTCAAAGGATGCTGGTCCACCATCGATTTGGCGGCCACCGTGGTTGGTTACCCAGATACCAGAAGCACCTGCGGCAAGCGAACGTTCAACGTCTTCACGGCATTGTGGCCCCTTGACATACACAGGAAGTCCTGAATATTCAGCGATAAATTCGACATCACGTGGAGACAAGCGTTGTTTGGCTGATTTGTAAACAAAGTCCATTGATTTTCCAGCACCTTCTGGCAGGTATTCCTCAACAATCGGCATGCCAACTGGGAAGACAAAACCATTGCGCTTGTCGACCTCACGATTGCCCCCTACAGTTGCATCCGCCGTCAAGACAATCGCTTTGTAGCCTTCAGCCTTCACACGGTCCATGATATGGCGGTTAATGCCGTCATCCTTACTAAAGTAAAATTGGAACCAATGAGGTGTCCCTTGAAGAGCTTCCGTAATTTCTGGAAGGTCAACGGTAGAGTAGGAACTAGTTGTATAGAGAGAACCAAATTCATGCACACCACGCGCAGTAGCTACTTCCCCCTGCTCATTTGCTAATTTATGAGCCGCAACAGGCGCCATAATAATTGGTGAAGATAATTTTTCACCTGCAAATTCAATCTCTGTACTTGGATTTTCAACATCACAAAGCGTATGAGGAACGATGAGTTTGTGGTTAAAGGCACGGATATTCTCGCGTAAAGTGAAAGTATCCTCTGCTCCACTAGCGATATAACCAAAGGCAGCTTTAGGAATGACTTGTTGCGCCATTGGCTCTAAATCATAGGTGTTAATAAAATCTACAGGTCCTTCTGCATTGCTTGTTTTATATGACATAAAGTGTCCTCCTTGTTAAGTAAGCGTTTACTTTTTCTTACATAAACTATCTTACCTCTTTTTCAGAATCCTTTCAAAAATTTTGTCTGGAGATTTCAAATCACAGACATGATAAATATTTTCTATCATTGTGATAAAAAATTCATATTATCCAAACATGCCCTTTAGTGCTACAATAGCTATATTATTCCTAGATGGGAGGTTCTATTTTGGATTGGTCCATTGTTGAACAATATTTACCACTCTATCAAAAGGCATTTTTTCTGACCCTGCATATTGCAGTTTGGGGAATTCTGGGTTCTTTTCTTGTTGGTCTAATCGTTAGTGTCATTCGTCATTATCGCGTTCCTATCTTTTCACAGCTAGCAACAGCTTATATAGAATTGTCACGAAACACGCCCCTTTTGATTCAGCTCTTCTTCCTCTACTTCGGGCTTCCCCGAATAGGGATTGTTCTTTCTTCAGAAGTCTGTGCAACAGTCGGACTCATCTTTTTAGGTGGCTCCTACATGGCTGAATCTTTCAGAAGCGGACTGGAAGCAGTTAGTCAAACCCAGCACGAGATTGGTCTAGCCATTGGTCTAACGCCTATACAGGTCTTTCGCTATGTGGTTCTTCCGCAAGCGACTGCGGTAGCCCTACCGTCCTTTAGTGCCAATGTCATTTTTCTCATCAAAGAAACCTCAGTTTTCTCTGCGGTAGCCTTAGCCGATCTCATGTACGTCGCCAAGGACTTGATTGGACTCTATTATGAGACAGACATTGCACTGGCCATGTTGGTAGTTGCTTACCTGATCATGCTTCTACCTATCTCTCTAGTCTTTAGCTGGATAGAAAGGAGGCTCCGCCATGCAGGATTCGGGAATGCAAGTACTCTTTCAGGGAAATAATCTCCTACGAATCTTACAAGGATTGGGTGTCACGATTGGAATTTCCATTCTCTCTGTCCTTCTATCAATGATTTTCGGAACAGTCATGGGAATCATCATGACCTCCCATTCTAGAGTTATTCGTTTTTTAACACGCTTTTATCTGGAATTTATCCGTATCATGCCCCAGCTGGTACTACTTTTCATCGTTTATTTCGGCTTAGCTCGAAACTTTAATATCAACATCTCAGGCGAGACTTCGGCTATTATTGTTTTTACCCTCTGGGGTACAGCTGAAATGGGGGACTTGGTTCGTGGAGCTATCACTTCCCTCCCTAAACATCAGTTTGAAAGCGGACAGGCTCTGGGCTTAACTAACTTGCAACTTTACTATCACATTATCATTCCACAGGTCTTGAGAAGACTACTACCGCAGGCCATCAACCTTGTTACTCGGATGATCAAAACGACTTCCTTAGTTGTCTTGATTGGAGTTGTGGAAGTTACCAAGGTTGGACAACAAATCATCGATAGCAATCGCTTGACCATCCCAACCGCTTCCTTTTGGATTTATGGAACCATCCTAGTCCTGTATTTCGCAGTCTGTTTTCCTATTTCCAAACTATCCACTCACTTAGAAAAACATTGGAGGAACTAAATGTCTGAAACTATTTTAGAAATCAAGGACCTAAAAAAATCCTTCGGAGACAATCCTATCCTCCAGGGTCTTTCTCTAGATATCAAAAAGGGGGAAGTCGTCGTCATTCTAGGACCATCTGGTTGCGGAAAAAGTACACTTCTCCGTTGCCTCAATGGTCTAGAAATCATTCAAGGTGGAGATATTCTTCTGGATGGCCAGTCCATTATTGGCAATCAGAAAAACTTTCACCTGATTCGTCAAAAGATTGGCATGGTCTTTCAAAGTTATGAGCTCTTTCCTCACCTAGATGTCCTTCAAAACCTCATCCTAGGCCCTATCAAAGCTCAGGGACGAGACAAAAAAGAAGTAACGGAGGAAGCTTTGCAACTACTGGAACGTGTCGGATTGCTCGATAAAAAAGACAGTTTTGCTCGCCAATTATCTGGGGGACAGAAACAACGAGTGGCGATTATCCGTGCCCTTCTCATGCATCCAGAAATTATCCTCTTTGACGAAGTGACGGCTTCACTGGATCCAGAAATGGTGCGTGAAGTTCTGGAACTCATAAATGACTTGGCTCAAGAAGGGCGCACCATGATTCTGGTAACCCACGAAATGCAGTTTGCCCAAGCCATTGCAGACCGCATTATCTTTCTCGACCAAGGGAAAATCGCTGAAGAAGGAACGGCTCAGGAATTCTTCACCAATCCACAAACCAAACGAGCACAGGAATTTTTAAACGTCTTTGACTTTAGCCAGTTCGGCTCATATCTATAAAGGAGATTTTTATGAAAATCATCAAACCAATTCTAACTATTTTTGCCCTAGCCTTTGCGCTTATCTTTGTCACAGCTTGTAGCTCAGGTGGAAGCTCTGATGCTTCATCAGGAAAAACAACCGCCAAGGCCCGTACTATCGACGAAATCAAAAAAAGCGGTGAGCTTCGAATCGCCGTATTTGGAGACAAAAAACCATTTGGTTATGTTGACAACGACGGTTCTTACCAAGGTTACGATATTGAACTCGGGAACCAACTGGCACAAGACCTTGGTGTAAAGGTTAAATACGTTTCTGTTGATGCTGCCAACCGTGCTGAATACTTGATTTCAAACAAGGTGGATATCACCCTTGCCAACTTCACAGTTACTGACGAACGTAAGAAACAAGTTGACTTTGCCCTTCCTTACATGAAAGTATCACTTGGTGTCGTATCACCTAAGACTGGTCTCATTACAGATGTCAAACAACTTGAGGGCAAAACCTTGATTGTCACAAAAGGAACGACTGCTGAAACTTACTTTGAAAAAAATCACCCAGAAGTAAAACTCCAAAAATACGACCAATATAGCGATGCCTATCAAGCCCTTCTTGACGGACGTGGAGATGCCTTCTCTACTGACAATACGGAAGTCCTAGCTTGGGCTCTCGAAAATAAAGGATTTGAAGTAGGAATTTCTTCCCTTGGTGACCCAGATACCATCGCACCAGCAGTTCAAAAGGGTAATCAAGAACTTCTTGACTACATCAACCAAGAAATTGAAAAACTTGGTAAAGAAAACTTCTTCCACAAGGCTTATGAAAAGACACTTCACCCAACCTACGGCGACGCTGCTAAGGCAGATGATCTAGTTGTTGAAGGTGGAAAAGTAGACTAACATCTAATAAACATGACAAAAAGAAATCAGGTAATCCTAGTGACTACCTGATTTTCTATGTTTTAGGCATTTTGCCAATTTTCTTGGTCTTCTTTAAAGCGTTTTAGGAGAGCGAGTCCTTCTGGCGTGATATAACCTTCTTCTTGAGCTAGGTGAATCAGTTCACTGTAGTTTGAAAGTGTCACCAATTTCACACCAGCATCTGCAAAGTTCTTATCTGCTTTCGGCAATTGGTAGCTAAAAATCGCTACGACACCAAGGACATCGGCTCCTTCCCGTTTAGCAGCTGCTACGGCTTCAAGAACAGACCCACCCGTTGAAATGAGGTCTTCAACAACAACCATTTTTTGACCTTGGGCTACTCGGCCTTCGATTTGGTTACCAGCTCCGTGGTCTTTTGGTTTGCTGCGGATGTAGGCAAAAGGCAAGTTCATCTTGTCAGCAATAATCGCTCCGTGTGGAATTCCTGCTGTCGCAGTTCCTGCAATCACTTCTACTTCTGGAAATTCTGCTTTAATAGCTTCCACAAAACCATTTTCAATCAAGCTACGAGTTTCTGGATAGGCAAGCGTCACACGGTTGTCAGTATAAATCGGCGATTTGATACCAGATGCCCAAGTGAAAGGCTCCTCTGGTTTGAGGTAAACGGCTTGGATTTTCAAGAGGTGGCTAGCGATATCTTTAGCAAGTGTCATAGTATTCTCCTTTTGTTTTTATAATCTATTTCTTTCATTTCAGTCTTGGTTCCATTCATCCTTGATGGCATGATAAGCTGTAACAGGGTCTTCAGATTGGGTAATGGGACGTCCCACTACGATATAGTCACTACCGATTTGATAAGCATCCGCTGGCGTCATGACGCGTTTTTGGTCCCCAACCGCAGCTCCCGCTGGACGGATTCCCGGTGTCAAACAGATAAAATCTGAATTGGTGGCCTGCTTGATGAGTTGCACTTCCTGAGCCGAGCAAACGACACCATCCAAGCCCGCTTCAGCTGTCTTCTTGGCATAGTGAATCACAGACTCTTGCAGAGTGGTTTGGATATTTTGAAAATCCTGCATCTGGCTTTCCGACGTTGAGGTAAGCTGGGTCACAGCGATCAATTTGGCTTGCGTCCCAAGACCTTCGCGCGCAGCCTTCATCATCTCCACACCACCAGCAGCATGAACATTTGTCATGTCTACACCAAGCTGAGATAAGACCTTCATAGCCGATTTGACTGTATTGGGAATGTCATGTAACTTGAGATCCAAAAAGACACTATGCCCCAGTGACTTCAAATAACGGACAACTTCCGGACCTTCCGCATAATAAAGCTCCATCCCTACTTTTAGATAAAGACTTTCTTCTGCTGGGAAAAGAGATAAAAATTCCTTGACCGCCTCAAAACTAGGAAAATCAAGAGCAATAATTGGACGATGTTCACGCATACCTTTCTCCTTTTACCTTTGTAAGCTAGAGAGCATGAAAAAAGGAACCTGCCAACAGCAAGGTTCCACGAAAAATGGGTAGAGTCCACCCTTTCACCGTCTAACCTTAGCTGCCTCTCTGGACTGCTTTAAAGGTTTTTTTCTATTCTATTATTTATAGTAGGACTTGTCAAGCAAAAACTCGAAACTGGATTTCTATACCATTCAAAATCAAGAGGAAAAGTTAGTCTAACGACTCTGTGATTGCTGGCTCGTTTGGCTTTGATTTCCCTGTTCTTCTTGTTTTTTCTTTTCTTCTTCCTGTTTTTTCTTCTCAGCTTCCTTGGCCTCTTGTTTGGCTTTTTCCTCAGCCTCTTCTATCAATTTATCCGCTATAGTATAGCTGTATACTCCAGCTTCCATATCGACTACACTCGGTTCTGACAATTGTGGCTTGATTTTGCTGTAATAAGGCAATTTCTTGCTCAATTCTGATAGGGGAACCAAAACCTCATCTGTATCCAGCATAGTAATTTTTAAAAGATCTGCTGTTGCCTTGCTTGGCGCTAATTCGATTTTCTGGATTTGACTCTTGATATCCTCACTGATGGTAGACAATCCTGTTATCAGCTCTTTCACCTGCTGCTCATCGTTAAAGGTAACTGTCAGATAAGTCTCAGGTAAGTTTAAGCGATCAACAGGAGTTGACTCTACTGTACCACTAGACAGAATAGGATAGTGTTCTTCACCAGACACATAATAACCAGCAATATCGAATTCCTTGACCTCAATCGTAAAGTTAGTCGGAAATTGATAGTCAATCTTCGCTGATTCTATCCAATGATTGGACTTGATTCGCTCAGCGTATCTTTCCTTATCCAACAATAGAGCTAAGGTATAGTCGCTATCTTGAATTCCAGAAGCCTGTTTGATGTCATCCGCCTGCGTGTTACTATTTCCCTTAACCTCGATATTTTTGATGGTCGAAAGTGGAGTCAATAGATAGACTGAAAGAAGGAGGACTAGGACACTGGGTACCAAGATACTCACAGCTCGCCAAATATGAACAGACGCAATTTTAGGCTTGGCTGGTTTCTCTGGTTTTTTGGGTTTTTCTTTTTTCTTCTTCTCTTTTTCCTCTTTGACTTTAGGGGCATCCTTTTGAGATTTTTCTTCTTTTTCGGATGGTTCCTTGCTTGGACTTGAGGCTTCCTCATCTGACTCACTCGATGATTTCTTGGATTCCTCCAATAGTTTCGAGTTGGCTTCCTTACGAGCTTGTTTTTCCTTTTCCTTCTCTTCAGCTAGGGCAGCTTCTTCCTCAGCCTTCTTCTTCAGGTATTCCTGGTTTCGTTTCTGCCATTCAGACAATTCTTGCTTCTGGTTTGATTCTTTTTTCTTATCCTTTGACATTGATATTCCTTATGCTAGGTCTTTTCTTAGTAGATCGTAAAAATCTGCAAGAGATTTCAATTCAGTCGAAGCTTTCATGCTAGCTTGGTATTGGTCCTTGTGACTAAGCAAGTGACTGAGTTTCGCCTCCAAGCTTTCCAAGGTCAAGTCACTTTCTTGAAGTTCTTCTGCGTAGCCTTTCTTAACAAAGTAAGCCGCATTTTCAATCTGGTCTCCTCGACTTGCTTCACGACCCAATGGTACGATGAGATGGAGTTTCGCCATGGCCAAGAGCTCAAAAATCGTATTGGCACCGCCACGCGTTACCACCACATCTGCCATCTCCATCAAGGGTTGATAGAGATCCGTCACATAGTCAACACGAAAGAGATTTTGACTCAACTCATTGAGACTTGAATCTCCAGTGAGATTGATAATATTGTAGCGTTCGGTCAGTTCTTGCTTATGATCTGTCACCAATTGGTTAAAGACACGAGCTCCTGCAGAACCACCGACAAACAATACTGTAGGCAATTTAGGATTAAAGTGGGTTTGGATATCCACCAATTCATCTGGTTCAGGAGTTTTTTGATCTGAAACCTTGGTCACAGCACCCACATGCTCGACTTTTGCGAGACCAGCAGCTTGCTCAAATGTCGAATACATCTTAGTCGCAAATTTATAGGCGATTCTATTGGCCAAGCCCATAGAAAGGTCCGATTCATGAATAAAGACAGGCACTCCTGACACTCGCGCTGCGATAACCGGCGGTACAGAGACAAATCCTCCCTTAGAAAAAAGAGCCTGTGGACGCAGTCGTAACATGATAAAGAGCGATTGAACAATTCCCCAACCAACTTTAAACACGTCCAGCATATTTTGCCAAGAGAAATAGCGACGCAACTTCCCAGTCGCAATAGAGTGGAAGGTCACATTCAAACCTGACTTGAGGATTTCTTGGTGTTCGATTCCGTGTTTATCACCAATATAGTGAACTTCCCAGCCGTCTTCGATGAACTTGGGCATTAACAAAAGGTTGAGGGTGACATGTCCAACCGTCCCCCCACCTGTAAAGACAATTTTTTTCATATTATTCCTTTAACTCCGCTACTGTGTCGATAAAGAGGTCGCCACGTACTTCAAAGTTAGCATACATATCCCAGCTAGCATTGGCAGGGCTGAGAAGAACCACATCTCCTTGAGTCGCGAGCTCATAAGCCTTGCGGGTCGCATCAGCAATATCTGTCGCATCTACATAAGCTACACCAGCCTTCTCTACTGCCCGTTTGACACGTTCTGCAGACTGACCGAGGATAACCATCTGCTTGAGGCCTGTGATATCTGGCACCAATTCGTCAAACTCATTGCCGCGGTCCAAACCACCTGCAATTAAGATAACCTTACTGTTGTCAAATCCTGACAAGGCTTTTTGAGTAGCCAAGATATTTGTTGATTTGCTATCGTTATAGAATTTGACACCCTGAATTTCATCCACAAATTGGAGACGGTGTTTGACACCACCAAAGGCTGAAAGAGTTTCCTTGATGGTTTGGTTATCCACACCACGGAGCTTGGCTACAGCAATAGTCGCAAGGGCATTTTCTACATTGTGGCTACCTGGAACACCGATTTCACTCGCTGCCATAACCACTTCTCCACGGAAGCAGAGTTGACCATCTTCCAGATAAGCCCCATCAACCTTTTCCAATGTTGAAAATGGTACAACGGTGGCTTGTGTTTTGGTAGCCAATTCTTTTGCCAAATCTTGGTTAAAGTTCAAAACAAGGAAATCATCCGCTGTCATCTTGTTCTGGATATTCCACTTAGCTGCCACATACTCTTCAAAAGAACCATGATAGTCAATATGAGTTGGCATGAGGTTGGTAATAACCGCAATCTCAGGATGGAATTCTTGGACACCCATTAGTTGGAAAGAAGAAAGTTCCATGACGAGCGTGTCCTTGGCTGTCGCAGTTTGAGCCACTTGACTAGCAGGATAGCCGATGTTCCCTGACAAGAGACCGCGTTGACCAGCAGCAGTTAAAACTTCCCCAATCATCGTCGTTGTAGTTGTTTTCCCATTTGAACCAGTGATACCGATAATTGGCGCTTCCGAAATCAAGTAAGCCAATTCCACCTCAGTCAAAACTGGAATCCCTTTTGCCAATGCCTTTTCAATCATGGGATTGCTATACGGGATACCTGGATTTTTCACCATCAGAGCGAAATCTTCATCCAATAATTCCAAAGGATGCCCACCAGTGACAACCTTGATCCCATCTTCTAGTAAACTTTGCGCAGCAGGATTTTCCTCAAAAGGTTTTCCGTCATTAACAGTGACAATAGCACCCAGCTTGTCTAGCAAACGGGCCGCAGACTCACCAGACTTAGCCAAACCTAAAACAAGGACTTTCTTATTTTTAAATTGATCGATTACTTTCATGTCTCAAACTCCATTTCTACTCCTACTATTTTACCATTTTTATGGAAATAATACTAAACGAAAATGCTCTAGCCCTCATTCTACCATAGAAAAAGAGAGCCATAGCTCTCTTTCTATTTATCTTCTTCTGCTCTTTTTTACTGGCATGAGCGTAATGTCTCTCAAGCTAAAGTAGGCTAGGGCCAGCATGGCGATTGTGACAAAGAATTCTGTCGGTAATTGGAAGATTTGCAAGATGGACAACATCAGCAAAATCAAGAGTGCAACAACTACAAAGACCAAGATAACGATGTTGACTGTTCCTTTGATACTTTGGGGTGTCGCAAATACATAGAGTAGTAATAAGAGTATCCCTATGATTAAATAGACCATCTTTATCTCTTTCTAGCTCTTATTCAGCTGATTTTTTCTTTTTGTTGGCTTTCTCGCGCTCTGCCTTGTTGAGGATTTGCTTACGCAAACGGATTGACTCAGGCGTTACTTCCATGTACTCATCGTCGTTCAAGAACTCAAGAGACTCTTCAAGGGTCAAGATACGAGGTGTCTTGATAACCGCTGTTTGGTCCTTAGTAGCTGAACGAACGTTGGTCATTTGTTTGGCCTTGGTGATGTTAACTGTCAAGTCGTTTTCACGAGAGTTTTCACCGATAATCATTCCTTCGTAAACCTCCGTACCTGGGTTGACAAAGATGGTTCCACGTTCTTCGATAGACATGATTGAGTAAGTTGTAGCCTTACCAGCATCGATAGAAACGAGGGCACCACGGTGACGTCCACCAATTTCCCCTGGAATCAATGGCAAGTATTGGTCGAAGGTATGGTTCATGATACCGTAACCACGAGTCATTGACAAGAACTCAGTTGAGTATCCGATCAAACCACGCGCTGGAACAAGGAAGACCAAACGAGTTTGACCATTACCAGTTGAAATCATATCCAACATTTCACCCTTACGTTCAGAAAGGCTTTGAATAACAGATCCTTGGTATTCTTCTGGAGTATCGATTTGAACACGTTCAAATGGCTCACATTTAACACCATCAATCTCTTTTACGATAACTTCTGGACGAGATACTTGAAGTTCATAGCCCTCACGACGCATAGTTTCGATAAGGATTGACAAGTGCAATTCTCCACGTCCTGAAACTGTCCATTTATCTGGTGAATCCGTTGGGTCAACACGAAGGGAAACGTCTGTTTGTAATTCTGCTTGCAAGCGTTCTTCCACCTTACGAGAAGTCACCCATTTACCTTCTTTACCAGCAAATGGTGAGTTGTTGACCAAGAAGGTCATTTGAAGCGTTGGCTCATCGATGTGAAGGATTGGAAGAGGCTCAACTGCATCTGTCGGTGTAATCGTCTCACCAACAAAGATATCTTCCATACCTGAAACGGCAATCAAGTCACCTGCTTTTGCTTCTTGGATTTCACGACGTTCCAAACCAAAGAAACCAAAGAGTTTTGTAACACGGAAGTTTTTCGTTGTACCATCAAGTTTAGAAAGGGTAACTTGGTCTCCAACCTTGACTGTACCACGGAAGACACGTCCGATACCAATTCGACCTACGAAGTCATTGTAGTCCAAAAGTGACACTTGGAACTGCAAAGGTTCATCTGAGTTGTCCACTGGAGCAGGGATATGGTCGATAATGGTATCAAAGATTGGTGCCATTGTTTTTTCTTGATCAGCTGGATCGTCTGACAATGAAGAAGTTCCGTTGATAGCTGAAGCATACACCACTGGGAAATCAAGCTGGTCATCGTCTGCACCAAGCTCGATGAAAAGTTCCAAGACTTCGTCCACTACTTCTGCTGGACGAGCTGATGGTTTGTCGATTTTGTTAACAACCACGATTGGGACAAGGTCTTGTTCCAAGGCTTTTTTCAATACGAAACGAGTCTGTGGCATGGTTCCTTCGTAGGCATCTACGACCAAGACAACACCATCAACCATTTTCATGATACGCTCAACTTCTCCACCGAAGTCCGCGTGTCCTGGTGTATCCATGATATTGATACGAGTTCCGTTGTATGCAACGGCAGTGTTTTTCGCAAGGATGGTTATTCCACGCTCTTTTTCGATATCGTTTGAGTCCATAGCGCGCTCTGCCAATTCAGTACGTGCATCAAGCGTTTCTGATTGTTTCAATAATTCGTCAACGAGGGTTGTTTTACCGTGGTCAACGTGGGCGATAATCGCAATGTTACGGATATCTTCTCTTAATTTTGTCATGATTTCCTCTAATAATTAAATTTTTATTTCTAACTGAACAATTATACCACAGTCTCATTCAAAAATCACAGTTCAGCTAAGTGTAAATGTTTTCACTCTACTTTTCTAGTCAAGGCAACTCTTTTCAAAGTCAGAGACTTATGATAAGATAAGCTGGTATGCGTTTAGATAGATTATTAGCCCAAGAAAAGGTCAGTCGCAAGGCTATGAAACAGGCTTTATTAAAAAATGAAATCCTAGTAGATGATTGTCCAGCCAGCTCACTCGCTCAAAATGTCGACACTGGGTTGCAGAAATTAGTCTTTCAAGGACGACAAATCCAAGGCTACGAGCACAACTACCTCATGCTTCATAAGCCAAACGGAGTCGTTACAGCTAGCAAGGATAAGAAACTTCCAACCGTCATGGACCTCCTTCCACCTGACATCCAGTCTGACCAGCTCTATGCTGTTGGTAGATTAGATCGCGATACGACGGGGCTGCTCCTTTTGACAGACAATGGACCTTTAGGATTCCAACTCCTCCATCCCCAGTACCATGTCGATAAATCCTATCAAGTGGTGGTCAACGGACTGCTCACGTCAGACCATATCCAAAAATTCAAAGATGGAATTGTCTTTTTAGACGGGACCACTTGTAAACCTGCTCAGCTTGAAATTCTGTCCACAAGCCCAACAGAGAGCCAAGCCTCTATTATCATCTCAGAAGGAAAATTTCATCAGGTTAAAAAAATGTTCCTCTCAGTTGGTGTTAAGGTGACTGCCCTAAAACGCGTCCAATTCGGTGACTTTACATTAGACCCTGAACTAGCAGAAGGGCAATACCGTCCCTTGAATTCAGAGGAATTGGAAATTATTAAAAACTATTTAGAAAAAAGTGGATAAAAGAAAAAAGCTTTAAATTTAAAGCTTTTTTAATCTTCTTTAATTTATATGTAAGATAATTCCAATAATCCAGTTAAGAGCAGAAAGAACAATACCTACAATAGATACAATTCTCTCTGTTTTAAAGTCTAAGCCAGATTCTTTTTGAAGTTCATTAGCAAACAATACACCAGTGATACCTAAACCAATACCTCCCAAAGCAAATAATAAACTCATAACAATAGACAGAATACTCACCAAAAGTGGATTTTTTTCTTTTCTTGCATTTTCTAAAAATTCCTTAAAATGTCTATTAATTTAGTATATGAGACCGACTTTATCAACTTTTTCCTTGATCTTAGCTAGTCTTGACCTTTCCAATCCAAGAATCCAATCCATAAGAAAGGATATAAATCTCAGAGAAACCTTGCTTTTTCAGATAGAGGGCTGCATTGGTCACTCGTTGTCCGCGTTGGTTTTCGTAGAGAAGGACAGGTTTATCCTTACGAAGGGCTGCAAGGCTTGACTTCAATTGACTTGAAGGAATATTGCGCGCACCAAGAATGTGTTTTCTGTGAAATTCTGCTGCATCACGGACATCGATCAACTGTCCCTTCCGAATCAAGGCTTCAAATTCTGCATTGTCTACAATCTTAGCCGCACGACGAATACGAAGGTAGTTATACCCCATCCATGCCGCCATCGCTAATACGATTCCCCACAAAACCCAAATTGTCATAAGTTCTTATCTCCATTTTTCTCTATGTAGTCTAATTCTATCTTGTGCTCTCTACGAAGAACAGCTTCCGCCTCTAGATAGTCTAGCTTGTCCATCAGACCTGCATCATAGATCCGAGAGAGTTCGAGCTTCATCAGTTCAATATCATACAAACGCTTCCCCATGTAAACAATAATGCCAAATTGTTTGAGAAATTGCTGCACATCATAGAATGTTTTCATAGCTTCCATTTTAGCAGATTCTAGACTTTTTTTCAATACTGGACCGGCTCTTTCCCCCTATTTTCTTCGTCTTCATTGCCCATTCTTCCGCAAGTGTGGTACAATAAAAACATGAGAATTCAACAACTACACTATATTATCAAAATTGTCGAAACTGGCTCTATGAATGAGGCAGCCAAGCAACTCTTTATCACTCAACCCAGTCTCTCTAATGCTGTTCGAGACTTGGAAAATGAAATGGGCATTGAAATCTTTATCCGCAATCCCAAGGGCATTACCTTGACTCGTGATGGGATGGAGTTTCTCTCCTATGCCCGTCAAGTTGTCGAGCAAACTCAGCTTCTGGAGGAACGTTATAAAAATCCTGTCGCCCACCGCGAACTTTTCAGCGTTTCCTCTCAGCACTATGCTTTTGTAGTTAATGCCTTTGTCTCTTTGCTCAAGAAAAGTGATATGGAAAAATACGAGCTCTTCCTTCGTGAAACTCGGACTTGGGAGATTATCGATGACGTCAAGAACTTTCGTAGCGAGGTTGGTGTCCTCTTTTTAAACAGCTACAACCGCGATGTTTTAACGAAAATGCTGGATGACAACCACCTCTTAGCCCACCACCTCTTTACCGCTCAACCCCATATCTTTGTTAGCAAGACCAACCCTCTAGCTAAAAAAGACAAGGTCAAACTAGCTGATTTGGAAGACTTCCCTTATCTGAGTTATGACCAGGGGACGCACAACTCCTTCTACTTTTCAGAGGAGATTCTTTCACAAGAGCACCACAAGAAATCCATCGTAGTCAGTGACCGCGCCACCCTCTTTAACCTCTTGATTGGTTTGGATGGTTACACCATTGCAACAGGGATTTTGAACAGTAACCTCAACGGAGACAATATCGTTTCCATTCCACTGGACATTGACGACCCGATTGAACTGGTCTATATCCAGCATGAAAAAACTAGCCTATCTAAGATGGGCGAACGCTTTATCGAATACTTACTAGAAGAAGTTCAATTCGATAGTTGAAAAACTCTAAAACATATTTTATAATATGTTTTGGAAAATAAAAATTGGAGAAAAATGTTGAAAAAGTTAATATTAGTAAGTGCCATCGCACTCTCTATCACAGGATTGGCACAAGCATCAATATCAGCAGAAGAAAATACATCTCAATCCACATCTGCTATCAAGGAAGCGACAACGAAAGAATCAAAGAAAGATTCTATCGTTAAAGAGAAAGCTGAATCAGAAACATTCCCAAAAGAAAAAACTACAGAAAAAATTAAAGAAGAACGTCCAAAAAAAGAAGGGTGGTACCAAGAAAATCAAAACTGGCGCTTCTACCAAGATGATAAGCCTGCTTTGAACTGGAAACAAATCCAAGGCAAATGGTACTACTTCGATCAAGATGGTAATCGTCTTCATTCTACTATCTACAAAGGCTATGCCTTTGACCAAGATGGTGTCATGATAGAAAATAGTTGGACCAAACTGGACAATCAATGGTATTATGCTGATTCCTCTGGACGACTAGCTCAGAACACCTGGAAAAAAATTAACGGCTCCTGGTACTATTTTGACCAAACTGGAAGCATGCTCAGCAACACTGCCGTTGACGGCTATCTTCTCACAAAAAGCGGAGCTATGGCAGAAAAGGGATGGACTAAATTAGACCAAATTTGGTATTATGTAGCTCCTTCTGGAAAAATCTCACAGGATAAATGGGAGAAAATCAACGGTTCTTGGTACTACTTTGACAAAGAAGGTGGAATGCTGAGTGCGACAACCTTCAAGGGCTACCTCTTCAACCAGAGTGGAGCTATGGCAGAAAACAACTGGGTCAAAATCAAGGATACTTGGTTCTATGCAAACGGGTCAGGGAGATATGTCCAAGAAAACTGGCAAAAGATTCAAGGTTCCTGGTACTTATTTGACCAGAATGGTGGGATGCTAGCAGACAAATGGAAAGGAAGCTACTACCTCAAAACCAGTGGAGCCATGGCGGAGAATGAGTGGATCTTCGATAAAGCCTACAAGAGCTGGTTCTATCTAAAAGCGGATGGCCGTTATGCAAATCAGGAGTGGATTGGAGCATACTACCTCAAGTCAGGTGGTTACATGGCAAAGAGCGAATGGATTTACGATAACTCTGACAAAGCACGCTACTACCTAGATGATAATGGACATTATGTTTCAGGAACTTACAAAATAAACGGTAAGGAACACCTGTTCCAAAAATACGGCCAATGGATTTCTGAAGTTTCAACTGAAGGTGGATTTACAAAAGGCCTATACAGCAATACCATTTTCCTAGATCCTGGGCATGGTGGTCGAGATTCAGGAGCTTTTTACTACAATGTAGCTGAAAAAGATCTCAACATGCAGATTTACCGTAAACTTCGTACTAAGCTAGAAGAACTAGGCTACAAGGTTCTCACCTCTCGTGATAGTGATATTGACGTTGACTTTGTTACTGAACGTTCTCGTATGGTTAATAAAACCAACTCTGACATCTTTATCAGTATTCACTTCAACGCTACTGGTAATACCTACTCAAAAGCGAGCGGTATTCAAACCTACTCCTATAGCGATGAACCTGATTATCCAAGTAAGATTAATAAATACTGGCACAATCACCCAGATCGTATGAGTGAAAGCAAACGCCTCGCCGCTGCCATCCACTCCTCTCTTCTAGCAGAAACAGGAGCTAAGGATGCTGGCCTGTTGGAGAGCAGCTATGCCGTACTACGCGAAACAGCCAAACCAGCCGTTCTCCTAGAGCTTGGTTATATGGATAATTTCTCCGAAAACCAACAAATCAGAGATAGTCGCTACCAAGATAAACTGGTCGCAGGTATTGTGAAAGGGATCCAAAAATACTACGCTGGTCAGTAAAAAAAGTCTCGAGAAATCTCGAGACTTTTTATTTGCCTTCTTGTTTATCTTTATCAGAAAAGAGGTAGCCAAGTCCTACACAAGCTAGCACACCGGCACCAATCACCAAACCACTTGAAATGGGTAAGAGATCAAAAATAGCATTTGCAATGATAAAGGCTATGATCAAGCACATCAAGCTAGCCTTGTAGTCTTTTTTCAAAAAGTTTTCTAGTGTGAAATAGAGGAACAATCCTACCGGAATGAGTGACCAGAGGTTGACATCCAAACTTGGCCAACCAACAGAACCGAAATACAATACTAGCGCTGCTGCTACTAAAAATACAAGTCCCAATAATTTTTTCATTTTTTTGTCTCCATTTTCTTTTTTTGGTTCTTGAGTTGTCTGATACTGACCCCTCACGTCCCTTACATGAATCATTATAGCAGAGGAATTTTTCAAGAACAAGCCCTTTTGCCTATCTGGTCAATATCTTTGTCTAAGTGGTTGAATAGTCGTGATAAAAGAAAAAGAAGCCCGTTTGGGCTTCTTGATTCTGCCGATTGCAGCGATCGAACCTGTGACCTACGCGTTACGAGTGCGTTGCTCTACCAACTGAGCTAAATCGGCGATTACCCTCTTAGTATAGCACTCTGAGAATAGATGTCAAGAAATTTTCATCTCCATTAGAAAAAGCCTGTCCTGAGACAAGGCTTTGAGATTCTTCCTTTTACGAACCCGCACTTTCATAGGCATCCAAGCCCCTATCCCAGAGTTTGAGCGAAATGATAAAGAAGACAAGGGAAATCAGAATCAAACCTCCGATATTAAAGAGTCCATCCTTGTCCTGCAAGAAATAGCTGGCAGGATAGTAGGCTGTAAAGGCAAAGGGGATGATAAAGCTAATCAACCAGCGAAGAAGGGAGTTGTAAATCGAAATCGGGTACTTGGCAAAGTCATTAAACATATAAAAAATGTAAATCATAGCGCCTGACTGCTTGGTCCAAAAAGCGATACTGGCAGTCGCGATTTTCAAGGAAGTATAAATCAAGGTCGCAAAGGGAATACAAACTAGGAAAAGCAGGAATTTGGGAAGAGTCCAAGCAATGCTTGATACTGTTGTCCCTAGTAAAATGCCACCAACCAAAAGTTCGCCCAAGGCATCAATCTGAAAGGTCTCGACTAGGATGTGGAAGAGCGGATTGATAGGACGAGTCAGATACTTATCAAACTCACCTTTTCTCACCAATCGTTGCCCCAGTGCCCATAGATTGTCAAAAAAGAGATGGTCCAGTCCCTTGGGAATCAAGGAAAAACCATAGATAAAGGCAATCTCTTGAAAGGTCCAGCCTTCTAGGGATGGGATATGTTGAAAGAGTACATTGAGAAACAAGAGGTTCAAACCTTGGGTCAGAAAGACACCTAAAACACCAACCACAAAATCAACCTTATATTCCATGATTTGCTTGATGTATTGTCTGATAAAAATCAGGTGCATGCGTTGATATTTTTTCATACTAACCTCCCTGAATAGTGATAAATGACTGGACCCGTTTCCAAATCAACTGAGACAAGCCCACCATCACTAAGAACCAGAAAAACTGTAGCAAAAGCGCCTGAAGAATCTGACTGGCATCATATTTCCCAACGATAATCATGACCGGAGTGTAAATCAAGGATGAAAAAGGCAAGAAGGACAGGATATCTGAAACAATCTTTGGAAAGAAAGCCAAGGGAATCAGACTTCCAGACATAAAAGCCACTATGGAAGTCTTGAGTAGATTGGAACCCCATAGATTTTTAAATACAAAGGCTGAAAATCCAAAGCAGATATTAAAGAAAAAGTTAATCAGATAGGCCAGCGTTAAGCTAAAAAGATAAAGGGTAGTTAGTCCCAGCACTTCTACAATCCCTTGCCCAGATAAGATTTTCATCAAGACAATAACACTCAAGAAAGGAAGTCCGACACTGACAAAAATCAACCACTTAGAACCAAGCTCCGTAAAGAGGTAAGAGGCCGCAAAATGCACCGGTCTCAACAAGCGCATGATAATGGAACCATCCTTGACCTCCTCCCCAATCATAAAGGAGCTATCAGACCTGGTCAAAAGATTGGTCACAAAACTCATGATGATGTAGAGAGTGATATCTGCCATACTGAAGCCCTGAATCAAAGACTCTTGCGAAGAATCAAAGACAGCCTTCCAGAGATAAAAAGCAACAAAAGCCCCCATGACATCGCCAAT
Source organism: bacterium (assembly GCA_905221305.1). Classification (GTDB taxonomy): domain Bacteria; phylum Bacillota; class Bacilli; order Lactobacillales; family Streptococcaceae; genus Streptococcus. The sequence continues at coordinate 255,714 of CAJNCO010000001.1, read as the reverse complement.
CCGATAGAGAATAAAGTTGACTCGATAGCTAATCAACTCCTGAACACCTGCATTGATAAAGGGTTTATAACGTCTCCACAATTTGACCATCTTAGAGCTCCTTTCGGTAGAAGCGACGGATAATATCCTCAATATCCGTATCCACCATCTTCAAATCGCGAATTTCAAAATCAGACAGGGTTTGCTTGATAATATCGGCCGACTGGTAGCAGGAACTATCGAATTCAATATTGAGGCTATTTCCTTGTCTATCAATGGTCATATCAGGCAGGCCTTCATAGTGAGAAGCGAGATGACTTTGACCCGGAACCAGTTCAAAGGAAAGAGTCTTCATCTTACCAAAAGTTTCCTTGAGCTGGCTCACCGTTCCATCAAAAATCTCCTGCCCCTTATCAATCATAAAAATCCGATCACAAAGTTGCTCAATGTCGCTCAAGTCGTGAGTGGTCAAGAGAATAGTGGTCTCTTCCTCCTGATTGATTTGGGTAATGGCCCGACGAATATTGTCCTTGACCGACACATCCAAGCCAATGGTCGGCTCATCTAAAAAGAGAACCTTAGGATTGTGGAGCAAGGAAGCCGCAATGTCCGCCCGCATCCGTTGGCCAAGTGAAAGAGTCCTCACGGGGTCTTTGATAAATTCCTTCAAATCCAAGACTTCATTCAAAAAGTCCATGCGCTTATGAAAGAGCGAGTCTGGCACATCGTATATCTCTTTCAAAACCGTGTAGGTCTCTTGCAGAGCCAAATCCCACCATAGCTGGGTACGTTGACCAAAGACCACCCCGATATCCTTGACATAGTCCTGGCGATTATCCTGCGGAATCTTGCCATTAATCCGACAAAAACCAGATGTCGGTTTTAAAATCCCTGTCAGCATTTTAATGGTTGTCGACTTCCCAGCACCATTTGCGCCGATAAAACCTAGAATCTGGCCCTTTGGTACCTCGAAGGTCAAATCCTTGACCGCTTCAAAGGTCTGCTTTTCAGGATGAATAAAGGAGCGTAAAGCCCCCTTTAATCCCGGTTCCTTTACTGTCTTCACAAAATTTTTCTGAAGATGTTCCACTTCTATCATTGCCATATCTATCTCCCTGTCGCAAGGAATAGCAACATTGTATTTTTGACTACAAATATTCTAAATCCTTACTTTCTAAACTTTCTAATTGTTATTCTTACAGAAGGCTTTATACCAACCTATTATAGTCCAATAAAAAACGGAATGCAAGCGTTTGCTTTCAGATTATGAAATTAGAGATTTCACTCTTAAAATGCTATTTTTAATCCAAAATTCTGGTTTAATAGTTTCCTTAAAACACCAAAAAGACCTGCCCGATGGGCAGGTTACGAATTGTAAAAAGCAAACTATTTTGATCAATATGATTCACTATTTAATCAAAGAACTAATCTTTCAAAATTCTTTTCACAATCCCATCTCTATCAATTAGAAAACAATCTGGAAAGGTCATCTGCTCCCATTTTTCATAATCAAAACTGGAATCAAAGTGATGTAGTAGTATTCCTATCAAATTCCCGTGTGAACTAAGTAAAATCGTTTTTTCTGAGTATCTCTCTTCCAATTCCATTAAAAAATTTAGTACTCTAGCTAGTGCATCTTGGTTTGATTCCCCTTCTGAAAGAGATTCACTGGGATTTTGCCATAAATATTTAATACTGTCTTCAAACTCAGAATCTTTTATAAAGGTTGAAGATAATTTTCGCTCTCGTAACCGATTATCAAGAACTATTTTATCAAATTGAATTGGCGAGCTATTAATCGTTTCAAATGCTCGTTTATAAGGACTAGAAAAATAATAATCAATATTAAAAGAATTCAAAAAATCTAACTGGTCAAGAGATGAGAATCCTTTTTCTGATAAAGTTCTATTGAAATCATCACTTGAAAATCTTGAATGAGCATGTCTAAGTAAAATATAAGAATTATTCATAAGTCATTACCTTTCAATTATTATCATCAGTCTCAATGGATTTTTAATCCCTCAATTATTCTCTAAAAATTCTTTAATGCGAGAAACAATAACGTCTCTTTGATAATGATAGAGGTCGTGAGGCGCATCCATATAGACGACTTGAACATTAGACTGGTCGCTTGCAAATCTCTCTGCATAACGTTGCCACTCAGATTGGCTAAAGCTAGTACCATCAGCATTAGAAACCATTAGTAACGCTGGAATTTTCGGATTAATGTTTGAGGGAACTTTCTTGGCATTTTCCTTTACCGTTTGGGATTCATGAAGCATGGCTTGTGACATCAACTGCTTATAAGCTAGAAGTTTATATTGTTTTCGTTCATTTTCGGTCAGAGCTTGATTTTTTATATAAAAAGACTCAGGGAAGTAGCGTAATAAACCAATCTTGCTGCTCCAATAGGCCAACGTAAGCAAGGCCTGATTATTCTTTAAATTCTCATAACTTGACGGCAGTGCCCAATCCAGACCAATCAAGGCTTTCACTTCATCAGGATACTTCTCCTGCCAAGCCAAACTCTCTAGACTAGCCATGGAATGAGACAGAATGATAAACGGCCCTGTGATATTTGCTTGCGAAAGAGCTTGGCGAGTCTCAGACAAAACCTCCATCACATCTCTTGAATGATTGCTATCATCACTATAACCATATCCCGCCCGCTCCACGATAACTACCTTATACTGTTTTGATAAGGATTCCGATACATTTTTAAAGTCCAGTATGGGAGAAGCAATACCAGCACCTGAGAGAACTACTATAGTCTCAGGACCATCCCCTTCAACGTAAACATTTATTTGATGTCCATTGACGAGAACTTGTTGTCCCATAGGTGTTAGTGAGGCTTGTTCCTTTTCTAAACTAATACGATGAAAGATAAATGTAGAGAGTAAAAATAAAAGAATGAAACTAAGAAAGCCAAGAAACCATTGTTTTAGTTTTTTCATAGCATTATTGTACAAAAAATAGAACCTTTTAGCAACTTAAGATTGGTTCTTCTACAGTATATTCGCTATATAGCCAGACACAAAAAAACCCACCCAATGGGCAGATTCTTTCTGTAATGTTCAGCTAGATTAAGCTTTACCTTCTGAACCGAATACGTCGATACGTTCTTCAACTGATGCTTGGATAGCTTTTACACCGTCAGCCAAGAATTTACGTGGGTCGAAGAGTTTCTTCTTGTCGTATTCTGCTTCGTTTGCTTCGTAGTCACGAGCAAATTTACGAGTTGCGTTAGCGAATGCGATTTGACATTCAGTGTTAACGTTAACTTTCGCAACACCAAGTTTGATAGCTGCTTGGATTTGGTCATCAGGAATACCTGAACCACCGTGCAATACGATTGGGAAGCCTGGAAGAGCTTCTGTCAATTTCTTCAAGTGGTCAAGGTCAAGACCTTCCCAGTTTGCTGGGTAAGGACCGTGGATGTTACCGATACCAGCTGCCAAGAAGTCGATACCAGTTGCAACCATTGCTTTAGCGTCTTCGATTGGAGCCAATTCACCTTTACCGATGATACCGTCTTCTTCACCACCGATAGTACCAACTTCAGCTTCTACTGAGATACCTTTAGCGTGTGCTTTTTCAACAACGTCTTTAGCCAATTTAAGGTTTTCTTCAACTGGAAGGTGTGAACCGTCAAACATGATTGAAGTGTAACCAACTTCGATACACTCAAGTGCATCTTCGTAGTGACCGTGGTCAAGGTGGATAGCTACTGGTACAGTGATACCCATTGACTCAACAAGGTTAGCGATCAAGTTGCGAGCAACTTTGTAACCACCCATGTATTTAGCAGCACCCATTGAAGTTTGGATCAAAACTGGAGCTTTTTTAGCTTCTGCTGCACGCAAGATAGCTTGAGTCCACTCAAGGTTGTTTGTGTTAAATCCACCAACTGCATAACCGTTGTCACGAGCTGCTTGGACAAATTTTTCTGCTGAAACGATTGCCATTTGTCAGGCCTCCTATATATTTTTTGGGACATCCCATTTACATTGTTCATTTTATCACTTTTTGATAAAAAAAGCTAGTTTTTCCCATACTTTAGATTGAATTTCTTCCAATCCAATCAATGTAAACCCTTTCTTCTCCTTAGTCCTGAGTGACTTTGGGATAACGTATGAAGAAGCTCAAGCAATCGCCCTGAATCTCAAAATGATAAGGTAATTTCTCATGTTCTAATAAACTTTTGACCACAAAGAGTCCCATTCCTGAACCCTTGGCCTTGCGACTAGCATTTTCAGAAAAAGACTGGACCAGCTTTTCTTGTTCTTCAGGACTACAGCTATTCTCGATAAAGAGTTCCCCTTCTCTTTCACCAATTCGAACCAAGCCGCCTGGAGTGGAGTGCTTGATAGCATTGCTGATGAGATTCGATAATATCAGTTTCATAACAGATGGGTTTATGTAAGCTTGCTGACGGGTTAGGCTAATGTCTACCTGAAGTTCTCTCTCCTTGGCGAGCAAAGCATAATCCTTGACCAGACTTTGCGTCATCTGAAGGAGGTCAACCTCTTCTTTCTCGTCTCGCAATTCCTGAACGGAAGAAAGAGACAATATCTGGAGAACGTGGTGACTGAGGTCATCCACAATCCCCAAGGCAACTCCAAGATAATGGTCTCTATCCTTATAACGGCCGACATTTTCTTTCATATTTTCGATTAGGATTTTGAGACTAGCCAGAGGTGTTTTCAATTCATGAGAAGCCCCTCGTAGGAACTCAACCTTCATCTTCTCCAGCTGGAGAATAGCTTCATTCTTGTCATGCAAGTCCGCAATGACAGTCAAGAGATGCTGGTAAAGGCTATTGATTTGTTCCTTGAGATCACCTATCTCATCCTTAGAATCCACGCGCAATCGCACTTGGGCATCCAAATCCATCATCCGACGGGTCACCCGCTTGATTTCCAAAATCGGTGCAACAATGGTCCGAGCGTAGATATAAGCCACCAAGAGGGAAATCAGGAAGGATGCCAGCAAGGTATAGGGAAGAAATTGGAGACTGATCTGCTCTGCTTCCTTTTGCAGGTCCATGGAAGCTAGAAACTGAAGAGTCATTGTGCTACCATCTTGCGTTTTCACCTCACGCTCCTCAATAAAGAGGGAAGTGGTCTGGCGATTCGCGTCTAGTGGAAGATTGTCCTTGACCTCTAACTTGTCCTCGGTCATCTCTCCCTTGACAGCTCCTTTGATATCACTGCTCTGGGAATACAAATCCAACACTTGCTCGATGCTTTGCCTATCTTTTCCGTCTAGGGATTGGGCAATGGCTGTCGCTTTCTGGCCAATGGTTTCCTGACGGTGGCTCAGATAAGTAGAGGGAAAGAGAAAATAAATGGCTAAATGAAGACAAATAACCAGAACGCTAAAAATAGAGAAGGTATAGATAAAAATCTTTGTAAATAAACCTGTTCGTTTCATTTTCTCTCCAATTTATAACCAACATTGCGCACAGTGAGGATACAATCCAAGTCTAGCTTTTTCCGCAGTTCCTTGATATAAACATCAATAACACGGTCAAAGGGAACCTCATCTGTCACCTTCCAGACAGCATCAATAATCTGAGAGCGGGTCAAGGCTCGTCCTTCATTTTTCACCAGATAATCCAGAATTTCCAACTCCTTGGCATTGATAGCCACTTCTTGACCTGCGAGGCTTGCACTGTAGCTCTCAAAGTCCACCTTGGTATTCTTATAGGAGAAGATTCGTCCCGTATCGTAGTAGCGCTTGAAAATCGCATCTACCCTAACTTTTAAGAGGGATAGGGAGAAGGGTTTTTCCAGATAGCCGTCTGCCAGAGAGGCGAAGGCGCTCATCTTGTATTCCTCATCCTGAAAGGCGGTCAGCATCAAAACAGGAACCTGACTGGTCTTACGAATCTCCGCTAGGACTTCTAGACCATTCAGCTTGGGCATCTGGATATCCAGTAGTACTAGGGCTACTTCATAGCTGGAAAATTTTTCCAGAGCTTCTTGACCGTCCGCAGCCTCAATGGTTTCATAACCACAATCCGTCAAATAGTCACTGATTCCCTCACGGATCATCTCTTCATCTTCTACAATTAAAATTTTCATAGAAAAACGTTTCACATTCCTTTAAATTTCTTGTAAATCTCTCTATTTCATCCTGATAAAACCACTTCTTACCAAGGCGAAATAGATAAAAATGCTACCTATATTATACCCCATTTAGGGGAGAATAGGTAGCAAGTTTTTTATTCGCTATCGAGCAAAAGCTCTTTTGGTTGTTTTCTGAGAAGATTGCTTGAAGCAAGCGCCATAACGAGAACCACTAGAACCAAGGCAAGGACAAAGACGATGATAAAGTCTGATGTCTGAATGGAAATGTCTAGGCTCGACAAGGTCTTGCTAAAGCCGTCTACTTCTGCACCACCACCAAGGTTAGAGGCTTGAGCAGCCTTGCTGGCTTGCTTGGCAACACCTGAAGTGACATTGGCAAGAACAGTATTTCCGATTGCTCGAGCTGTGTAGTTGGCTAGGAAGTAAGCCGAAACGAGAGCAGGGATGGCAATCAGGATAGATTCGGTGATGAATTGCCCCAAGATACTTGCCTGCTTGAGACCGATAGAGAGGAGAATTCCCACTTCCTTGCGACGGGCATTAATCCAAAGACTAAGCAAGAGGGCAAGGAGAAGAACTGAGAAGCTCAAGCTACCCCAGAAGAGGAGGTTGGCCATCTTGTACATACCAGAGATGGATTGCTCTAGAGCTGGGTAGTTAGAAGAGCTCTTCACAAGTGTGTAGCTCTTCCAGTTGATACCACTGATACCATTCAACTCTTTCATGACGTCATCCAAGTTCTTGTCTGCTGTTACAAAGAAGGTTGCGTCCCCATAAATAGCTGTGTCTTCTGTGTATCCATAAAGTTTTGCAGCAGTGTGAATGTCTGTGATAGCTGTGTTTTCATAGAGTTCTTGTGAGTAGGTTACTGCAGACTTATTGTGCCCATCAAAGAGTCCCTTGATTGTAACTTCGACTGTTTCCTTGGCACCTTTTTCATTGTCTGCATCGTAGATATTGGAGTCTAGTTTGACCTTATCTCCGACTTTCCAACCGTGTTTAGCTGCCAAGTCCTTGTGCATGAGGATCTTGTCCTTGTCGTCGTTGGTTAGGTGTTCACCTTCAACCAGCTTATATGAGCCAGAGACAAACTTGTCTTCTTTAGAGGAGTCATTGACACCTGTAATCATCAAGCTGCTTCCAAACCGTTTTGCTCGGTCAGCAGTGAGATTTTTCTTGGTTTCTGGCGTTTCGATGAGTTCATATCCAGTCAAATCTCCGATAGCGTTGATGCGTTTAACATAGGACTCGATGGCCTTATTTTCGGTGATTTTTTTGATATCCTCACCCTTGATATTCCCAGAACCACGTGGCGTTCCTTGATTGACACGACGATTGATTTGCATGGAGAAGCTATTGGTGATATTTTTAAAGGTCTCCTGAGAAGCCTTGGCTGTAGCTCCCTTGATCGACAAGCCGACCAAACTCAAGCTCGCCATGAGGAGAATAATCAGGAAGATAACAATCGATTTGAAAAACTTCCTTGTAACATAGGCAAATGCGTTGTGTAACATAGGTTCCCTTTCTAGATTTGATTTTATAATTCTATCAAAACAAGCTCATCTTATTTTGTAGTATTGCGAGTTTCAGTTAGTTTCTTGTCCTTCAATTCAAGTGTAATATCTGACGCTTGTGCCACTTCTTTACTGTGGGTGACGACGATCACACATTTACCTGTTTTCTCGGCAAGTGACTTGAGCAGTTCGATAATATCTCCAGCAGTTTTAGGATCCAGATTTCCTGTTGGCTCATCAGCTAGAATAACTGGAGCTTCTGAGACTAAACTGCGAGCGATGGCTACACGTTGTTGTTGACCACCTGATAACTGGAGAACGTTCCGCTTGATCTGACTTTCATCCAAACCAAGTTCAAGAAGTGTATCCTTGCTTGCCTTTTTGTTGACCAAGCGGATATTTTCCAGCGGAGAAAGATAATCTATCAAGTTATAATTTTGAAAGACCAGGGAAATATGGTGCATGCGATGGTAAGAATACCCCTTATTCCGAATGTCCTCTCCTTGGAAAAGGATAGAACCTTCAACAGGACTATCTAGACCAGCCAGGAGGGACAAGAGAGTGGATTTTCCTGCTCCTGACTCACCAATGATACTATAAAATTTTCCGGGTTCAAAATTATACTTGATCTGATATAAAACTGCTTCAGCAGTGTTCTTATAACGGTAGGTAACATCTTGCAATTGTAATAAAGTCATGATTTCTCCTTCTTAACTAATAGATGATAAAATTTCTTTCGGCGATTTTCTAAATAGAAATACGAAACAAAGGGCTACAGACAAGCAACCAATCAGGAGCAGAAAGACATAGGATTCTGCAAAGGATAGGAGACTGGTTGATAGACCGCTTGCTTTGGCCAGCGTGTCCTGTAAGGTTGCCTGATCTCCACTGGCTAGTACAGTTTGGAGTAGATAGGATGTAATGGCATTTCCAGCGATAAAGGATGGAAGCAAAGCTCCGAGAGATACCAAAACTACCTCTAAACAGAATTGTAGGAAGATTGAACTCTTGCCTTTTCCAAGTGCCAGAAGAATCCCCACTTCGTAGACCCTTTCTCTCAGCCAGAGGGACAAGACCAAAATTAAGGCTCCTGCTCCAGCTATCAACATCCCATAAAGAAAGATGGTCAGGAAGGTTTGGAAGGTTGCCACTGAGTCTTTGATTTGTTCAAAGGCCTTGTTTTCCTTCTCAACTTGGTAGCCTTGACTTTCTAAAGCCAAGTTTTCTACCTGCTTCATGAGTCCGTCCATTTCCTTAGGATTTTCTACATAGAAGCGAGCTGCACTGACTTGCGGTTCACTATTTCCCAGAAGCGTTTGGCTGCTTTCATAGTCTGTAAAGACCTGGTTTTCACTGAAGTCGGAAGACAAGCCTGTGAACTTTTCTTGTTTTTTACCAGAAAAGATACCGACAATTTCAAACTCTACTGTTTGCCCTTTTCCAGCTTCGGATTGACCAGCATCCAATCGAATCTTGTCGTGAAGCGAAAGACCGTTCTTCTTGGCCAACTCTTCGTGGATAAGGATTTTCTTGGAATCCCCTTTTTGAAGGTGTCGCCCTTCTTTTAGGTTGAAAGCCGAACTGGTAAAGGTGACATCCTTGGATGAATCCTCAAGAGCCGTTAAGCTAACCAAGTTCTTGTCTGCAGCTGACAAATCATCACGTTCTACGCTCTGCTCACCACTCACCGCTTCCTTGTCTTTCAGTTTTGCGACCGTCTCAAGTTCAGGAGAGACATTTTCCAGTCCCTTAATCTTGCTCACGGATGCTAGGTCCGACAACTTGAAGGTCTGTCCATTTTCGATCTTTTTGATAGAAAATGAAGTATTGAGTGATTTGTAAAAATTGCTTTCTACTGTTTTGTTGGACTTCATCAGAGTCAAACAGGCTGAAATTCCTGCTAAAAGGACAAATAAAATCAGAAATAAAATAAAACTTCTCAGTCGTTTTCTGCTGACATAAGCCCAAGCTCTTTGGATTGGATTCATTTGTCACCTCCATATTTGTAAGACTATTATAAAATCCAAATATGAAATGTTTATGAAATCGAAAAATTTTTTGATTTATTTTTGAAAAAAACAAAAAAGCTAGCAAGCGCTAACTTTTCTTCATATATAAGGATAAATAGTACCAATCAAAAATCTACTTCATTTTAAAAATGATAGTCACATCTTTCTGATTAGTATTTTTCCATTTCCTAAGTTCTTCATTTTCTGACTAGTGTTTGAGGATATTCTTGATAGGATGAAATGGAAAACTCAGTTTAAATGTTCTGATACAATGATTGTTCTTAATGCCAATATTTTTCGATATACGAAACGTAGCCTCTAGTCTTCTCTGTAAAAACAAAAAGAGCTAGCCAAAGCTAACTCTTACCCTATGCGGAGAGAGGGACTTGAACCCTCACGACCTAAAGCGGTCACAGGATCCTTAGTCCTGCGCGTCTGCCAATTCCGCCATCCCCGCGTCGATTACTTTACTAGTATATCAACTTTCAAAATCTTTGTCAACACTTTTTTCAGATTTTTTTCATTTTTCCAACAGTCTTATAGTTCAATTTCAGCAAGGTTTTCATCCAGTAATTTTGCTCCTAATGTGTTCTTAAAATGCCCAAGAGCAAACTGATGATTTTCTGGCCAAATAGAGGCAACCGCAGGCTTGACAATCTCGATTTGATAACCTAAATTATAGGCATCAATAGCGGTATGAAGGACGCAAATGTCAGTCAGGACTCCAGTTAAGATAACAGTATCTACCCGACGTTCCCGCAAACGGATATCTAAGTCCGTTCCTGAAAATGCTGAATAGTGACGTTTGTCCATCCAAAAGACACGACTATCCGCCTCATGCTCAGCATAAAAGTCAGCTAGGGGGCCATAAAGGTTACGCCCACTAGTTCCGATGATGTTGTGTGGCGGAAAGAGCTTGCTTTCTGGGTGGAATGTATCCCTCTCTTCATGAGCATCAATGGTGAAAAAGACATAGTCTCCACGATCAAAAGCTAATCTGGTTACCTGATCAATGGCTTTTGATATTGCTTGAGCGGGTGCTCCAGCAGTCAGCTTTCCATGGTCTGCTACGAAATCCTCTGTATAGTCAATCGAGATTAAAGCCTTTGCCATTAGTAGTCCCTCTTTTTCACTTCCTCAAAAATATCACCAATTAGAACTTTGAGATAAGTCCCCTTCATTCCTAATGAACGGCTTTCAATAATTCCCGCTGACTCCAGTTTACGAAGCGCATTGACAATCACTGAGCGTGTAATGCCAATACGGTCTGCAATAACAGACGCAGTCAGCTGCCCTTCATTTCCATCCAATTCAGCTAAAATAGCTGATACGGCACGAAGTTCTGAATAGGAAAGGGTGTTGACCGCCATGGTAACAGCCGTACGACGGCGAATATTTTTCTCATCTTCTTCACGTTGGAAGTTCAATAGTTGAATTCCCACAACCGTGCTCGCAATCTCGACAAGGATCAAATCTTCATCTTCAAACTTCTTATCATTGCGCCAAATGATCAACGAACCTAGACGAATCCCTGATACATGAATCGGAGCAATAGTTGTCAACCCATCTGGAAAGTCCGCACGGCTCTCCACAGGAAAAATGGTCAAATCATGTTCAACAGGAAGATTTGCTTCCGTGTCGTAAATCATGTTTGCCCCTTGTACATAGACCTCAGGGAAGGTTTTAGTTTGGAAGAACTGTTCAACACGGTCATTATTGGTCTTATACCGCATAAAGTAGCCCAAGAGACGTCCCTTGTTATTCACAATACAAGCGTTACAATCAATAATATCTGCTAACTGGCGTGTGATCGCATTGTAAGGAAGTTCATCTTGGAGTTGCTCCTCAGAGCGCTTTAGAATAGACGTGATTTTTCTTGTTTTTTCTAATAAATGTGCCATTTTTTACCTCGCATATAATCGCTTCCATTATAACATAGAAAAGTCTTTATTTCAATAATTATCTGAAAATTGCTTATTTAATTGCAATTTTGAACAGCAAAAATATTTTAGAAAAAAAGCGATTTTTTTATTGACATCCTATTTTATTTTTGATATTATAACATCATAAGAAGATGACATGATAAATCCCTTTCCGTTTCACCTATCCTTTACTATCACCATCTTCTTTTACTATCGGTCTCCTTATATATAAAAGCGATTCACAGTGTGAATCGCTTTTTTCTATTTGTCTCCTTTGTTACGAATAACAAAGCCGGTCTTCTTTTCGCTTGAAGTGTTGCGAGGTTTTTTATTGTCTTTATTACGGTACCGTCTGTCTTTATCAAAACGATCATTTCCACGACTGCCTTTCTGGAAATCATCACGGCGACCACCACGGCGATCACGGTCTCGACGGTCGTCCCCACGACGGCCTCCTCGACCTCCCTTGCCTTTACCACCAAAGCCATTACCTGATGGTTTAAATGGCAGTGGTTTTTCACGCGCAATCTCCACTTCAGGAAGGCTGTCTGGATCTTGGACTGTCAGATTTAAGATATACATAGCCAATTCTTCTGGACTAAATTCAGCAGCTAACTTACGAGCATCTTTAGCAAATTTCTCAAAGTTCCCACGAATGGCTTCGTCTGCGAAGTCTCGTTCGATTTTCTTGAGCGCTACTTGTTTCTTAGCTTGGAAGGCTTCTTCTGCTGTTGCTGGTTTCAAGCCTTTCATGCGTTTCTTAGTCAAGTTTTCGATGATTTGAAGGTAACCCATTTCATTTGGAGAAACAAAGGTAATAGATTGACCTGACTTACCAGCACGACCTGTACGGCCGATACGGTGAACGTAACTTTCAGGATCTTGTGGAATATCGTAGTTGTAGACATGGGTCACACCTGAGATATCCAAACCACGTGCTGCTACGTCTGTCGCAACAAGTACATCAAGATTCCCATTTTTAAAATCACGAAGGACACGAAGACGTTTATTTTGGTCCAAATCACCATGAATTCCTTCAGCACGGAAGCCACGGATTTTAAGACCACGAGTCAATTCATCTACACGGCGTTTGGTACGACCAAATACAATAGCAAGTTCTGGTTGTTCCACATCCATGAGACGTGTCATAGTATCAAATTTCTCTTGTTCCTTGACACGGATATAGTACTGATCCACTAGCTCTGTTGTCAATTCCTTGGCAGCAATCTTGACATGTTCAGGATCTTTCATAAACTGAACACCGATACGTTTGATAGCATCTGGCATGGTTGCTGAAAAGAGCAAGGTTTGACGATTTTCAGGGACACGGGAAATGATGGCTTCAATGTCTTCAAGGAACCCCATATTGAGCATTTCATCCGCTTCGTCAAGAATCAGAGTTTCAATATCTTGTAATTTCAAGGCCTTGCGTTTAATCAAGTCCAAGAGACGGCCTGGTGTTCCTACCACGATGTGAGCACCAGATTTAAGGGCCTTGATTTGTTTTTCAATGCTGGAACCACCGTAAACTGAGCGAACTTTCACTCCTTTGCTACGGCCAAAGCGGAAGAGTTCTTCTTGGCTTTGGACAGCGAGTTCACGAGTTGGAGCGATGACCAAGGCTTGGATGGTCGCCTCTTCTGTACGGATTTTTTCAAGGGTTGGCAAACCAAAGGCTGCAGTTTTTCCTGTACCAGTCTGAGCTTGACCGATAACATCTTTTCCTTCGAGAGCCAATGGAATGGTCTGTTCTTGGATGGGACTGGCTTCTACAAATCCAGCTTTTTCAATCTCTGCTAGCAATTCAGCAGACAAGTTAAATTCATTAAATTTCACGTTATTCTTCTTTCTAAAGGTGGTGCGAAGCCACCCTATAGGGCTTAGTTTATACTTTTCTTTTTATGACGTATTTTCATATACTGGATACAAAATCGTGTTGCTTCTTTTCCACAAAAGAAAAGTACTGTTTTCTTTGCAACCTATCTAGTATAACACAAGAGAGAAGCAAAAGATAGTAGAATCCTTTAGGAAAACTATGTAAACGATTTTCTAGCTGTAAAGTGAAGTGAAACTGGTTTATCAAAGGACTTGAAGGGACCATTTCAAACTCACTTCATTTCCCGTAGCAGAATTGTGCAAAAGTTTTTTTCTTGTGCTAGAATGAAATTCGAACAGGAGGAAGATAAATGTTAACTTATGATTTAATCGTTATCGGATTTGGTAAAGCTGGTAAAACACTAGCTGGTAAATTGGCTTCAGCTGGCAAAAAAGTTGCCCTCGTTGAACGTAGCAAAGCTATGTACGGTGGAACTTGTATCAACATCGGTTGTATCCCGACTAAAACTTTACTAGTTGCTGCTGAGAAAGATTTGTCTTTTGAAGAAGTCATTGCTACTAAAAACACTATCACTGGTCGCCTCAACGGTAAAAACTATGCGACTGTTGCGGGTACAGGTGTGGATATCTTTGATGCGGAAGCTCACTTCCTTTCAAATAAAGTCATCGAAATCCAAGCTGGTGATGAAAAGAAAGAACTAACTGCTGAAACTATCGTCATCAACACTGGTGCTGTTTCAAACGTCTTGCCAATCCCAGGACTTGCTACAAGCAAGAATGTCTTTGACTCGACTGGTATTCAAAACTTGGACAAATTGCCTGAAAAACTTGGAGTCCTTGGTGGCGGAAATATCGGTCTTGAATTTGCTGGTCTTTACAACAAACTTGGAAGCAAGGTTACAGTCCTAGATGCCTTGGATACTTTCCTACCTCGTGCAGAACCTTCCATCGCAGCTCTTGCTAAACAATACATGGAAGAAGACGGTATTGAATTGCTTCAAAACATCCGTACTACTGAAATCAAAAACGACGGTGACCAAGTTCTCGTCGTAACTGAAAACGAAACGTACCGTTTCGATGCCCTTCTCTACGCAACTGGACGTAAACCGAATGTAGAACCACTTCAACTTGAAAATACAGATATCGAACTTACTGAACGTGGTGCTATCAAAGTAGACAAACATTGTCAAACAAACGTTCCTGGTGTCTTCGCAGTTGGAGACGTCAACGGTGGACCTCAATTTACCTACATCTCACTTGATGACTTCCGTGTTGTCTACGGCTACCTTGCTGGAGATGGCAGCTACACTCTTGAAGACCGTCTCAATGTGCCAAACACTATGTTCATCACACCTGCACTTTCTCAAGTTGGCTTGACGGAAAGCCAAGCAGCTGATTTGAAACTTCCATACGCAGTGAAGGAAATCCCTGTTGCAGCAATGCCTCGCGGTCATGTAAATGGAGACCTTCGTGGAGCCTTCAAAACTGTTGTTAATACTGAAACAAAAGAAATTCTTGGAGCAAGCATCTTCTCAGAAGGCTCTCAAGAAATCATCAACATCATCACTGTTGCAATGGACAACAAGATCCCTTACACTTACTTCACAAAACAAATCTTCACTCACCCAACCTTGGCTGAGAACTTGAATGACTTGTTTGCGATTTAAGTTGAGACTACATCGTATCCAACAGCCCTCTTTGGGCTGTTTTTTTTCTGCGAAATCTCAAAACTGTCTTTTCCCTCTTTTATGATATAATAGAAACATGAAATTAAAAACTACTTTGGGCCTTCTTGCTGGGCGTTCTTCTCACTTCATTTTGAGCCGTCTTAGCCGTGGAAGTACGCTCCCAGGAAAACTCGCCCTTCAATTTGATAAAGATATTTTACAAAATTTAGCTAAGAACTACGAGATTGTCGTGGTCACTGGAACCAATGGAAAAACCCTGACAACTGCCCTCACTGTCGGCATTTTAAAAGAGGTCTATGGTCAGGTTCTTACTAATCCGAGTGGTGCCAATATGATCACAGGGATTACGACAACTTTCTTGACTGCCAAATCCTCTAAAACTGGAAAAAATATTGCCGTTCTAGAAATTGACGAGGCCAGTCTATCTCGTATCTGTGACTACATCCATCCAAGCCTTTTTGTGATTACTAATATTTTCCGTGACCAGATGGACCGCTATGGTGAGATTTACACGACATATAACATGATTTTGGATGCCATCCGTAAAGTGCCTACGGCTACAGTCCTCCTCAATGGTGACAGTCCGCTTTTCTACAAGCCAGCTATTCCAAATCCTGTAGAGTATTTTGGTTTTGACTTGGAAAAAGGGCCAGCCCAACTGGCTCACTACAACACCGAAGGTATTCTCTGCCCTGACTGTCAAGGCATCCTCAAATATGAGCACAATACCTATGCCAACTTGGGTGCCTATATCTGCGAAAATTGTGGCTGCAAACGACCTGATCTAGACTATCGTTTGACAGAACTGGTTGAGTTGACCAACAATCGCTCTCGCTTTGTCATTGATGGACAAGAATACAGCATCCAAATCGGTGGACTCTATAATATCTACAATGCCCTTGCTGCGGTTGCCATTGCTCGCTTCCTTGGGGCAGATTCGAAACTCATCAAGCAAGGATTTGACAAGAGCCGTGCTGTCTTTGGACGTCAGGAGACCTTCCATATCGGTGATAAAGAATGTACTCTTGTCTTGATTAAAAATCCAGTCGGTGCGACCCAAGCTATCGAGATGATCAAACTAGCTCCTTATCCATTTAGCCTATCTGTCCTCCTTAATGCCAACTATGCTGATGGGATTGACACTAGCTGGATCTGGGATGCGGACTTTGAACAAATCACTGACATGGACATTCCAGAAATCAACGCTGGCGGTGTCCGTCATTCTGAAATCGCTCGTCGTCTACGAGTGACGGGTTATCCAGCTGAGAAAATCACTGAGACAAGCAATCTGGAACAAGTTCTCAAGACCATTGAGAACCAAGACTGCAAGCATGCCTATATCCTGGCTACCTATACTGCTATGCTGGAATTCCGCGAACTGCTGGCTAGTCGTCAGATTGTTAGAAAGGAGATGAACTAATGGTTTATACTTCACTTTCCTCAAAAGCTGGCAATTACCCTTATCAGCTCAACATTGCCCACCTCTACGGAAACCTCATGAATACCTACGGGGATAATGGAAACATCCTCATGCTCAAGTATGTGGCTGAAAAACTAGGGGCCCATGTGACGGTTGACATCGTTTCACTTCATGATGATTTTAATGAAGACTACTATGATATTGCCTTTTTCGGCGGTGGTCAAGACTTTGAACAGAGTATCATTGCAGACGACCTACCTGCTAAAAAAGAGAGCATTGACAACTACATCCAAAACGACGGCGTAGTTCTAGCCATCTGCGGTGGTTTCCAACTATTGGGTCAATATTATGTTGAGGCTTCAGGGAAACGCATAGAAGGGCTAGGTGTCATGGGCCACTATACCCTCAACCAGACCAATAATCGCTTTATCGGTGACATCAAGATTCACAATGAAGATTTCGATGAAACCTACTATGGATTTGAAAATCACCAAGGTCGTACCTTCCTCTCTGATGACCAAAAACCGCTGGGTCAGGTTGTCTATGGAAATGGAAACAACGAAGAAAAGGTCGGCGAAGGGGTTCATTATAAGAATGTCTTTGGTTCCTACTTCCACGGACCTATCCTCTCTCGCAATGCCAATCTAGCTTACCGCCTAGTCACTACTGCCCTCCGGAAAAAATACGGTCAGGACATCCAACTCCCTGCCTATGAGGATATTCTCAGTCAAGAAATCGCTGAAGAATACAGCGACGTGAAAAGCAAGGCTGACTTTTCTTAAACTAAGGAAAATTAGTTCAAAGAACTCCCCTATCTTGTCGGAGTTCTTTTTACCTGTTCTTTTACCCTTCTCCCTTGCATTTTCTCTCATTTTTTGCCAAAATAGAGGGGTAGAAAGAAGGTAGCATATGTCTAAATTACAACAAATCGTAACATATCTTGAATCAGAAAAACTAGACGTCGCTGTCGTATCTGACCCCGTCACTATTAATTACCTCACTGGCTTTTACAGTGATCCCCATGAACGCCAAATGTTCCTCTTTGTTCTAGCGGATCAAGAACCTCTCCTCTTTGTCCCAGCTCTTGAAGTAGAACGTGCAAGTAGCACCGTGTCCTTCCCAGTTGTGGGCTATGTGGATTCTGAAAACCCATGGAAGAAAATCCAAAATGCCTTGCCACAGCTTGATTTCAAACGTGTAGCAGTTGAGTTTGACAATCTCATCTTGACAAAGTATCATGGTTTGAAAACAGTCTTTGAAACTGCTGAGTTTGAAAACCTCACTCCTCGCATCCAACGCATGCGCCTCATCAAATCAGCTGATGAAGTCCAAAAAATGATGGTTGCAGGTATCTATGCTGATAAGGCTGTAAAAGTTGGTTTTGACAATATTTCTCTTGATAAGACTGAGACAGACATCATTGCCCAAATTGACTTTGCCATGAAAGGGGAAGGCTATGAAATGAGCTTTGATACCATGGTCTTGACTGGTGATAATGCCGCAAATCCACACGGAATTCCTGGTGCAAACAAGGTTGAAAAGGACGCCCTTCTCCTCTTTGACCTCGGTGTCATGGTTAATGGCTATGCCTCAGATATGACTCGTACGGTCGCTGTCGGCCAACCAGACCAATTCAAAAAAGATATCTACAACTTGACTCTTGAAGCCCAACAAGCTGCCCTTGACTTTATCAAGCCAGGTGTGACTGCACATGAAGTTGACCGCGCTGCCCGTGAAATCATTGAAAAAGCTGGTTATGGTGAATACTTCAATCACCGTCTCGGTCACGGTATCGGTATGGATGTCCACGAATTTCCATCTATCATGGAAGGAAACGACATGGTCATCGAAGAAGGCATGTGCTTCTCTGTTGAACCTGGTATCTATATCCCTGGTAAAGTCGGCGTTCGTATCGAAGACTGCGGTGTTGTTACCAAAGATGGCTTTGACCTCTTTACAAGCACCAGTAAAGATTTGCTTTATTTTGATTAAATATAGACAAGCAAAAAGTCAGCTATTGAAGCTGACTTTTTTATTTTATCTTCTTGACGCTCTGAAAGACTACAAACCCCACAACCATTCCCAAGGTATTTTGCAGGAAGTTTGGAAGGATTTCTGGTAAGGCTGCTGACCAGCCATTCATTAGAGTTGAGCCCAGAGCGTAGCCACTTACCATGACGATAGTAGCTAAGACTAGGCCCAGCCATTGCCATTTCCCTTTAAAACCTGCAAAAAATCCTTGCAAGCCATGATTTATCAAGCTAAAAAACATCCACTGTGGATAGCCTGATAGAAGGTCAATTAGGAATGCTGCTAGTCCTCCAACGACAGCTCCTTCTTTACTGCCAAAGTAAAAAGCAGTAAAGAAAATACCTGCGTCCAAGAGAGTCAATATTCCTGTTGGCGTTCCAATTTTCAAGTAATAACCTAGGACTACTGAAAGGGCGGTTAAAAGAGATACAAGGGCGATTTTAGTTGTTTTGGTTTGCTTCATATTGTCTTACTCCATATTGATCTGCTTGTGCAATAGCACGGTAAACGAAAGCTTTCGAGCTCTCTACTGCTGGTAAAAGTTCATCACCTTTAACCAAGTGACTGGCAATGCTTGAGGCAAAGGTACATCCTGCACCAGCATTTTGGCCTTGAATGACTGGGTTTTCTAGAACAGTGAAAGTTTGTCCATCATAAAAGACATCCACTGCCTTGTCCTGACTGAGGCGATTGCCTCCCTTGATAATGACTGCTGGCGCTCCTAAATCATGCAATTTCTGCGCTACAGCTTTCATGTCTTCCAATGTTTTAATTTCCTGACCAGCCAATAATTCTGCTTCAGGAAGATTTGGCGTAATCACACTGACATGAGGGAAAAAACGAATCAACTCTTGGCAGAGCTCACTAACAGCCACGTCGTGCGTTTCCTTGCAGACCAAAACGGGGTCCAATACCACAGGCACTCCTGGACGTTGCTTGATAAAGTCCAAGGCCTTCTCAGCCACACTGACAGTAGGAAGAAGGCCAATCTTAATCCCTGCAAACTCGACATCACGTAAGCTATTCAACTCATGCTGGAAAATAGTATCATCCGTAGGGAAGACTTCAAAGCCCTTTTCGGTCAAGGCCGTCAAACAAGTGACAGCTACAAAGCCATGCAAGCCGTTTAAGGTATAGGTGGCCAAATCAGCTGACAAACCACCACCACTAAAAATATCATTCCCAGAAAGGGCTAAAATACGATTATTCTTCATAACGAATCTCCTTTAAATACAAGCCATTTGGTGCCGCCGTTGGACCTGCTAGCTGCCTGTCCTTCTTCTCCAAAATCAAGTCAATCTGCTCAACTGGCATTCGATTATTTCCGATTTTGAGCAGTGTCCCCACCATATTGCGAATCTGCTTATACAAGAAACCATTTCCCGAAAAGGTAAAGGTCAAAAATTGGCCTGTCTCATCAACTGTTAGACTTGCTTCTGTGATGGTACGAACCTTGTCCTCTACACTGGTTCCAGATGCTGTAAAACCGGTGAAATCGTGGGTTCCTTCTAATTTCTTGACAGCCTCCTGCATCCGCTCCACGTCGAGGGGATAGGGAAAGTGAGTAGCATAGTGACGGCGCATCGGATTCTTAGGACGCCCCCTATCTACTATAAACTCATAGGTCTTGCTATGTTTGGCATAACGGCAATGAAAATCATCCGCCACAAGCTCAATTGAAATCACATCAATATCTTCTGGTGACTGGGTATCCAGAGCAAAACGGAGTTTTTCCTCATCCATCTGATAGGGCAGATCAAAATGAATGACCTGTCCCAGAGCATGGACCCCACTATCCGTCCTACCAGCACCGTGAACAGTGATGGCTTGCCCCTTATTGAGTCTCGTTAAGGTTTTCTCAATTTCCTCTTGAACGCTCCTCGCATGAGGCTGGCGCTGAAAACCGGCAAAGGCAAAACCATCATAAGAAATAGTTGCTTTATATCTTGTCATAACTTCTATTTTATCAGGAAATAAAAGTGTAAACAAGTTTAAAAACCAAAAATTGTATGGGTACAAAATTCCCAGAAAGAAAAACTTAGGAAATTAATCCTAAGCTCTCTTTTGAAGTGCGTACATAACAAAGATAGAAGTGACAATCAACCAACATCCTAAAATGGTGAAGACCAACATACCATTTTGAGTCACCAAG
Organism: bacterium; assembly: GCA_905221305.1. Classification (GTDB taxonomy): domain Bacteria; phylum Bacillota; class Bacilli; order Lactobacillales; family Streptococcaceae; genus Streptococcus. Next base: position 235,071 of record CAJNCO010000001.1, on the reverse strand, counting down.
CCAATCGCCCCAAGAATGAAAGGTGTCGTAAAGGCTCCAAAGCTGCATCCTAGCACTGCAAAAGATGTTGCCTGATTAAGGAGCTTGGCTGGGATTCTTTCAGAAAGAAGCTGAAAGACAGTGGTCAAGGCCACACTGTAGGAAAAACCTGCCACAACACTTCCAACTACCATCACACCCAATGACGGAGACAAGGCAATCACAATCTGCCCCAATCCAAAGGTGATACCTGACCAAAGGAGCAATCTTTCTTTAAATAGAGAGATAAAGAAAGAAAAACTCACACCTGCCAAGATACCAATCAACTGCATGATACTTAAAACCAAGCTCGATAACTGGGCATCCCCTAGACCTCTTTCCACCATCAGACTAGGAATACGAATGGTGATAGCTGTATTGGTGCAGACAACAACTGCTGCTTCGACAGCCAATAGAAAAATCAAGCCTTTCATCTGTCCTGTCAAACGAGTCGTTTCGGCCTCTTTTTTCTTTGTTTCTTTCTTTTCTTTCCCATAAGGGACAAAGAGCAGATAAAGGATCAATACTAAAAATCCCGCACTGTAGGCCAAGAAGGTCACTGTCCATCCCAAGGATAAGAGTTGACCGACCACTAGAGTCAAAATCGATGCCCCGACAACTTCTGCTGACCCGCGAAGACCCAACATCTGAATCCGTGTCTTTCCATGATAGCGTTCGCTGATGATAGAAATAGCCTTGGCATTGATCATCCCAACACCCAAGCCAAATAAAATCCGCATCGCAAAGACAAAGTTGTATTCCTGATACCAGAAAGGGGCTGTTCCTCCTATAGAGAGGATGAGAAGCCCTAGACTAATCTGAAGACGCTCAGGAAATAACCGCTCCAAAAACCCATTTAAAACCAGCATGATCATAATTCCAAAAGAAGGGAGACTGACCAGGAGCTCGATTTGTTCCTTGGGGTAGCCTTGATAGTAGTCAAACATGGCTGGTAGAGCACTTGAGATGGAAAAGGAGGTAATCAAAACGAGGGAGAGGGCCAAAATACTAGCCCGTTCTAAATATTGTTTCATGAATTTTCTTTCTATATATTTCTCACTGTTGATCCTTTTAAAAGGAAGATGGCAAGAAAAGAAGGAGCCCGATTGAACTAGAGACTCCGTCCTAACTTTCCTAATAGGAAGACTATTTTCGCTTGATTTGCTTGATCAGATAGAAGATGAAGCCTGCAACCATATAGGCCGCAAAAATGATCAAACACCATTTGATAACCACGTCCCAACCCTTGTTCACATTTAAAAAGAAATATGGGAAGGGATTGTCCTTGGAATTCGGAATATCGAGTTTTAAGACCAAGCCGTTAAACAAGGCAAAAATCATATAAACCAAGGGCAAGATGGTCCACAAGACTGGATCCCAAATCTTGTATTGACCCTGTTTATCAAAGAAGAGGGTGTCGGCTAAAAACCAGAGTGGAACGATATAGTGGCAAAGGAAATTTTCCACACGGTAAAAGTCTGTCGCAATCGGAGCAAGCATAAAATGGTAAATCACACAGGTAATCATGATACTCATGGTAACGCCACCCTTGAGACGAAGCAAGGTCGGACTTTGCCAATTTTCACCTGAACGGCTCATCACACGGAGAAGGTAGCCCGTGAAAATCGTTACCAAAAGATTGGACAACACTGTGTAGTAAAGGAGCATACCAAAACCACCGTGCTTGGTAATCTCCAAATAAACTCCTGTAAATGCTGCTAAGAACAAGAGCACACGACTATAAAAGATAAATTTATAATTCAGTTTCATGGCTAGATTTTCTTAACAAATTCTGACTTGAGTTTCATAGCTCCAAAACCATCAATCTTACAGTCGATGTTGTGGTCACCTTCTACGATACGGATATTTTTAACGCGAGTTCCTTGTTTCAAATCCTTTGGCGCACCTTTTACTTTCAAGTCCTTGATTAAGGTTACAGTATCGCCGTCAGCCAATTTATTTCCATTGGCATCGATAGCAACAACACCTTCTTCTACTTCTGCAACTTCAGCAGGGTTCCATTCATAGGCACACTCTGGGCAGACCAAGAGACTTCCGTCTTCGTAGACATATTCTGAATTACATTTTGGGCAATTTGGTAAGTTGTTCATAAGTCCTCCTTAAACTAACAATTATTCTTTAAAATTCATATGTTATTGAACAGCAACTATTATACCGTAAAATCCTACTTTTGACAATGTGTCCTAAGTCCAGCAAACAAAAAAATCATGCAACTGTTTACAGTTACATGACTTTTAAAAGATGATTGGTCATGGGCACTTATCAGATACCTCATGATAAAAGGGGTAGCAACTATATTTTACAAACCAGGAGCTTGTCCAAGTTCTGCTGCAAGCATCCAAACTGTTTTCTCAAGTTCAGCCTTAGCACCAACAAAGATATCGTTTGTAACATCATCGCCTTCTTCATCAGTCACATCCAAAGCTTTTTGGAAAAGAGCGATGAGGTAGCGGTAAATCGCTAGAACACGTTCCAAGCTTTCTTCAACGTTACGGAATTCTCCTTCTTCTTCTTCGATTTCACTGTGTTGAAGGAACTCTGTCAAAGTTGAGTAAGGTTTGCCGCCAAGGGTGATCAAACGTTCGCTGATTTCGTCAAGATAGCCATCAAGGCTGTCCATGTATTCATCCATTTTTGGATGCCATACGAGGAAACCACGACCACGCATATACCAGTGAACTTGGTGAAGGGCAATGTGAGCCACATACAAGTCTGCTACTGCTTGGTTCAATACTTCCTTTGTTTTTGCCAATGCTACTGGCGCTGTTTTAGATAATGTTGTTACGTCTTTTACTGCTTCTTTTTTCAATTCAACCATATTGATCACCTCATAATATTATTTTTGCAACCATATTTATTGATTACTATCTCAGTATACTACTCCTAGTAGACAAAAGCAAGAAAATTAACCCATATTAAAAAAGTTGTAATTGACTGATAATTTAAGAAAAATATACAGTCTTTAAAAAAAAGACAGTCTTAGAAGACTGTCTGGAATAAATTAGATTATTTTACAAAGTCAAGCAATGCCAAGAAGCTTTCAGCTTCAAGTGACGCACCACCAACAAGGGCACCGTCAACGTCTGGGCAAGCCATGTATGAAGCAACGTTTTCAGGTTTAACAGAACCACCGTATTGAACACGTACTTTATCAGCAACTTCTTGACCGAAGTCAGCAGCTACAACGTCACGAACAACTTTACACATTTTTTGTGCGTCGTCTTGTGAAGCTGATTTACCAGTACCGATAGCCCAGATTGGCTCATAAGCGATAACCGATGCTGCAACTTGTTCAGCTGTCAATCCAGCCAATGCAGCAGATACTTGAGCACCTACAAACTCAGCAGCTTTACCAGCTTCGTAAGTTTCAAGTGACTCACCACAACAGATGATTGGAAGCATACCGTTTGCAAAGATTGCTTTTGCTTTTTTGTTGATATCTTCGTCAGTTTCATGGAAGTAGTCACGACGTTCTGAGTGACCGATAACAACGTAGTCAGTACCGATTTCTTTCAAAACTTGTGGGCTAGTTTCACCAGTGAAAGCACCTGCATTTTCAAAGTAGCAGTTTTGAGCAGCAACTTTAAGGTTTGAACCTTTAGCAGCAGCAAGAACAGCTGTCAAATCAACTGCTGGAGCTGCGATACCTGCTTCAACAAGGTCTGATGAAGGAAGTTTTGATGCAACGGCTTCAACGAATGCTTTTGCTTCTTCTGGATTTTTGTTCATTTTCCAGTTACCAGCGATAAATGGTTTACGTGACATTTCACATACCTCTTTTTTCATTTTATTCACTATTATTCTATCATATTTATAAGGAGCTTGCAAACCTTACTCTAATTTTCAAGATTTTTCAAGTGACTAATCTTGCCACAAATTCATGGCATCAAGGAAATCAGCCGAAGCCTGAACTTGTTTGGGATTGTTGGCTTCTCGCTCTGCTCGTTTGGCCTCTACCTGTGCCACAGACTGGATACCTTCATGACGCCAGTTTCGTAGGATTGCCTGAATATATTTCCAGTTTGGCTTGCCATTGAGAACGGCCTCTCGGAGAGCTTCCTTAATCAAATCAGCCTTAACTCCATCTTCTTTGACAGTCTTGGAAAGATCTTCGATTTCAAATGGTGTTAATAGGCGTCCCAATTCCTGCTGAAAAGTTTCAACCAGATCCTTCAACTGATTCTGCGGATTTGGGGCAGTTGTAGCTGGAGTTTGGCTGTCTAGCAAGCTATCCAAACGTTCAAAAGCCAAACTAGCATCAAAAATCAGCTCAATTTCCCCATTTAGTTCAATGGTCCGATATTGTAGCAAACCATTTTCAGTCAAATTTGAAATAGATTGGTTGACATCTGCCACCTCTTTCCCAATGATTTCAGCTATTTGGCTAGGTGAAACATCTCCTAAGGCTGTGGTATTTTGTAAATAGAAAAATTGCCAGACCAGAAAATCTTCGCTGGAAGGAAAGAGTTCCTTAAAATGCAAGAGCAGGGCACTTGGCAAAACCAAGTTCCCTGATTTAAAAGCGTCAAAATATGTCATAATTCCTCTTATAGATATCCAAATGCAGCCGCATCATCCTCTACCTTTCTCCAGTCAAAAGGGGTTTCTTGATAAACTGCATAGTTTACCCAATTGCTGAAAAAGAGGGCAGCTGATGAAGACCAACAGAGACAGGGCGTCTCATTTACATCATCATTTTTAAAGTAGTTCTCTGGGATATGAGGGTCGAGTCCCGCCTCATAATCACGAAAATACTCTCTTGCCAAAGTGTCACGATCGTACTCCAAATGACCAAAACTATAAATTTCACGCAAATCTCGACTAGCTAGAATGGAAACCCCAACCTCAGGACCTTCTGACAGAATCTCCAGATTGGTCTTGTTTAAGATTTCTTCTTTTAAAATCTCCGTATGACGAGAATGAGGAGCTACATAGCGATCATCAAAACCTCTAAAAAGAAGGTGCCCTTCTTTCAAGGTGTCCTGTGGATAAATGCCTGATAGTTTCCGATCCATCTGGTGCTTTTCAACGCCATAGCGAACATAAAGACCTGCTTGTGCTCCCCAACAGATATGGAGGGTTGAAAAAACATGCGTCTTGGACCATTCGATGACCTGTTTGAATTCCTCCCAGTAGTCCACCTCTTCAAAAGGCAAATGCTCGACTGGTGCTCCTGTAATAATCATTCCATCAAAAAAGTCATCCTTGACCTCTGGAAAGGTCTTATAGAAGGTTTCCATATGTTCGGCACGAGTTGTCTTGGAACGATGTGTTTCCATATATAAGAAATCAATATCTAATTGCAAAGGGGTATTAGCCAAATGCCGTAAGAGTTGCGTTTCTGTTACCATTTTTTGAGGCATGAGATTTAAAATCAAAATCTTCAAGGGGCGAATATCCTGATGAGCAGCCCGTTGGTCGTCCATAACAAAGATATTTTCTGTCCTTAAAATCTCCACAGCTGGTAATTTCTTATCAATTCGAATCGGCATAATACCCTCCTAACAGTTCTCTATTTCGGGAATGATGTTGTCTGTTTGAAAGTAAAAACCTCCAAATACTTCTTCCCTTTATTATACTGTATGAAGATATAGTTTTCAATTATAGTTTTTCTCTAACTAGCTATAGTTAATTTATATAGCAAAAGAAGAGAAAACAGCCCCAAGGACTGTTTTTCATTAATAATGCATAAGTACCTTGTAATCGTAATCTCCGATTTTTTCACGGCCTTTAAGCTCATCAAGCTCAATCAAGAAAGCACAACCGGCTACAACTCCACCAAGTCTTTCAATCATCTCAATGGTTGCTTTGACAGTTCCACCTGTTGCCAAAAGATCATCTACGATGAGAACACGTTGACCTGGCTTAATCGCATCAGCATGCATGGTCAAGGTATCAATACCGTACTCTTTTTCATAGTCAGCAGAAATCACTTCACGTGGTAATTTCCCTGGTTTACGAACAGGAGCAAATCCAATCCCCAACTCAAAGGCAACGGGACAGCCGACAATAAATCCACGGGCTTCTGGTCCCACGATCATGTCGATTTTCTTGTCAGTTGCATACTGAACGATTTCACGAACAGCATAGCTATAAGCATTACCATCTGCCATCAATGGGCTGATATCACGGAAGGTGATGCCTTCCTTGGGATAATTTTCAATCGTTGCGATATAATCTTTTAAATTCATCTTTTTCTTTCTTTCAAAGTTTTTTACTCTCTATTATAGCATATTTTTTAAGAAAGAAAAAAGGAAAAGTTAACTTCAATAATTATCTAACGATTTGACGATTTATAACTAGCCATAGCAATAAAGCCCAATTTCTGTTTATTCTTAGCAAACATTTTATACATAGTTAAAAACTGCTTTCTATTCTCCTTTTTACAAGCATTTACGCAAATTTTCAAAGTTCCTAGCCAACCTTCGTCATAAATCATACCTGATAATTTCATTAATGTCATTTCACCAGTCAATATTTTCACATCACGATAACCTGATTCTATCATCACCTGTTCCCAACCATCTTGAGTTAAAGGACCTACATTTACATGAATTGCTTGTGATAATTCCTGTCTGACAGATTCTTTAGCTTCCTTAAGAAGCACATCATGTGTCAAAAGAAGACCTTCAGGTTTTAAAACCCTTAGATACTCCATTACACATTTTTTCTTAGCTTGATCAGCTTGCATAGTCAGCATAGCTTCATTTATAACAATATCAAAACTAGCGTCTCCATAAGGAAGTTTCATTGCATTTGCTCTTTCAAATCTGATCAAATGACCAACACCTGCCGTTTCAGCAGATTTTTTAGCCACTTCTAAGGCTTGTCCATCCATATCAACAGCAGTTATCTTACAACCAAAACGCTGTGCCAACTCAATTGCTGTAGTTCCCCTATTGCACGCAACTTCTAGTATTCTCTTTTCTTTTGAAAATTCTCCTTCCGCAATTAACCAATCTGTAGCACGTTTTCCACCTGGACGTAAGCGTTTTTTCCCCAGTTTTGCTAAAAACTTATGACCTGCTTCTGACATTTGAACACCTCTATTTTTTCTTCATTATAACATAAAATTATATTATCTGACAATTCTAATCTATTATTTGATAAACTAGAATCAAAAGCATACAAACTGCCATGACTATAGCATAAATCTATTAATCACCTCTCTAGTTCGAATTCAATTGCTCACGTAGTTTACGCATATAGGTTACGACTACATATTTGTACTTTAGAGTTGCTGGCCTCCTTATCCGCTATATACGCTTTACTATCACGTGCCTATTCGTATAGCCAAGATTTCTCTATCTCTTTCTCTGCCGATTCTTGTTTCCAACGTCAGACTTAAACAGTCTATCCTAATGCCGTTCGATTAGCTACTCACAATAGTCAGGCTTGGGAATCACTTTTGGGTTTACTAGTATATGGTACCCACAGAGGACTTACACCTCAGATGAGAGGAATGCCCGTTGTACCTAAAAAACGAGCACATTCGTACTCGTTTTTAAAAATCTGTTAATTAAAGTGAGTTTACATCAACCTTGATACCAACACCTTGAGTAGTTGTGATTGTCAAGTTTGTTACGTAAGTTCCTTTAGCTGTAGCTGGTTTTGCTTTTTGGATTGTTTCGTTGAAAGCTTTAAAGTTTTCAACCAATTTTTCAGCTTCAAATGATACTTTACCGATGATTGCTTGAACGTTACCTGCACGGTCTGCACGGTAAGTAATTTTACCACCTTTAGACTCTTCAACTGCTTTAGCAACATCCATTGTTACAGTACCAGTTTTAGGGTTTGGCATCAAGTTACGTGGTCCAAGGACACGTCCAAGACGTCCAACAAGAGCCATCATGTCAGGTGTAGCGATAACTACGTCGAAGTCCAACCAACCGTCGTTGATTTTCGCAACAAGGTCATCTTCACCAACAAAGTCTGCACCAGCAGCTTTTGCTTCTTCAGCTTTTGCACCACGTGCGAAAACAAGAACGCGTGAAGTTTTACCTGTACCGTTTGGCAATACCATTGCGCCACGGATTTGTTGGTCAGCTTTTTTAACGTCGATGTTCAAGTTATAAGCAACTTCTACAGTTGCGTCAAATTTTGCAAAGTTAGTTTCTTTTGCAAGTGCTACAGCTTCTTCTACACTGTATGCTTTTGTGCTGTCGATTTTTTCAAGAGCAGCACGAAGTTGTTTGCTTTTTTTAGCCATTTTCTATTCTCCTTGTAAGTGGTTCAATCGATTTTCATCTCCCACGTCACTTCTCGAAATGATGAAGTCTTGCGGGTTATATTGGGGGTGTTATTGATTAGTCAACAACAGTGAATCCCATAGAACGAGCAGTACCTTCGATCATACGCATTGCAGACTCAATGTTTGCTGCGTTCAAATCTGGCATCTTAGTTTCTGCAATTTCTTGTACTTGTGCACGAGTAACTGTAGCAACTTTAGTTTTGTTAGGTGTACCTGATCCTTTTTCAACACCTGCAGCTTTTTTCAAAAGAACAGCAGCTGGTGGTGTTTTTGTTACGAAAGTAAATGATTTGTCTTCGTATACTGAGATAACAACTGGAATGATCATACCAGCTTGGTCAGCTGTACGAGCGTTGAACTCTTTTGTGAATCCCATGATGTTGATACCAGCTTGACCAAGAGCAGGTCCAACTGGTGGAGCTGGTGTAGCTTTACCAGCAGGGATTTGCAATTTTACAAGTTTTTCGACTTTTTTAGCCATTTTTAAATCCTCCTTTGTGGTTTTGGCGGTAATTAGAGATTTTTACCTCCCACAAGTATGCTTTACACATACCTTTCCATTATACACTATTTATCTAAAAATGCAAGAGAAAACTTTCGTTTTTAATTGACGTAATCTCCGCCTTCAAAGCCATAGTACTCTTCCAAACTGAGACCACTTGCAGCAATTTCTTTGGCTTCTTTTCCGACGTAGCGAAGATGCCATTCTTCCGCCATGTAGCCAGTCTCTTTTTCCTTGCCTTTGAGATAGCGAACAACAAAGCCATAGTCAGCCGCATGATCCAAGAGCCACTGGGCTGCCTTTTCTTCAGTAACTAAATCACCATCTGTCCCAATAAGGTCAAAAGCAAGACCTGTTTGGTGTTCACTATAACCTGGGCGAGCTGAGTAGCGATCAGCAGCTTCCTTACCATCTTGATTCACATAGTCTTGATAAAGTTTGGTTTGAGTTTCATAACTTCTAAAACCACTGTAGTGATCGCTGATTGGGTAGCCAGCTGCTTGCATTGCCGCAATGAGCTTCAGCAACTCTGCTTTAGCTGTTGGATTTTCTCCTGGATTATAGTCTTTTGACAAAGGATAGTGCTTATTAGCTATGACGATTTCATCGTACTTCCCTTGAATACTATAGTAGTCTCCCTTATTGACAACTTCTGCCTTCTTCTGACTAGAGGCTTGGGATTTGCTTCCTATAGTTCCTTCAGGTTGACTAGTTTGTTCCGTTTTTTGAGTGTTTTCTTCATTTTTAGGTTTTTCTTGAGAACATGCTGCTAGGGTTACTGCCAGCAAACCAGATAAAACGATGTATCTTTTTTTCATTTTTTCTTCCTCTCTTATACCAAGTGCTTCTCTAATTCATCGGATAAGGCTTTAATCATTTGTTCCAACTCATGGGATTTCACTTGGCAATCTTCTGCCACCATTTCTTCCCAGGGCACCCACCAGACTGGACCACGGCCATTCAATCCATGACCCCTCATATCACCTGATCGTCTTGGAAAGAGGTGCCAGTGAGCGTGGGCATCTCCATTTCCTAGGAGTTCAATATTCATCTTTTCAGCTTTAAACGTTTTGGCAACAGCTTCTTGGACCAAACTCATTTCCTCTAGAAAACGAAGTTTTACAGAAGTCTCCATATGGTGGAGTTCTGTGACATGCTCTTTTGCTAGAAATAAGGTATAGCCCTTAAAGTATTGATGGTCTCCAATGACAACATAGCCTGTTTCTAGTTCTTTTACAAAGTAGGGATTTTCCCCTGCCTTGATCCATTCAATTCTTTGACAAATCAAGCACATATTAGTCTACCAATGCACTCTTGAGATAGGCATCAACCATACGCTCAGTCGCCACAACCGAATCAATGTGTGTTCGTTCGTAAGAGTGACTGGATTCAATACCAGCTCCAAGGAGGGCATGCTTTACCTCTGCACCTGCTGACATAGCAGCTGAAGCGTCCGAACCGTAAAATGGATAAATGTCGAGCTTAAATGGAATATCTTGCTCCTTCGCCAAAGCTACTAAATGTTGACGGAAGTCATAGTGATAGGGACCCGAAGCGTCCTTGACACAGATAGACACTGTATACTCATCCGTCTGCTGGTCATCGCCCATAGCTCCCATATCCACAGCTAGATATTCCACTACTTGAGCTGGAATATTGGAGTTAGCACCATGGCCCACCTCTTCGAAGACTGAAAAAGCAAAATGAGTTGTTACTGGCAATTCAATTCCCTCTTCCTTATAAACACGAAGAAGATTGAGCAAAATCGCTGCGCTGACTTTGTCGTCCAAGTGACGTGACTTGATAAAACCAGTCTCTGTCACGACAGTTCGCGGGTCAAAGCTGATAAAATCACCGACCTCAATACCCAAGGCGCGCGTTTCCTTTTCATTGGTCACTTTTTCGTCTAAACGAACTTCCATATTGTCCTGTGTGCGTTCAGCAGTTCCTGCATCTTTGTAGACATGGCAAGATGTCTGGTGGATGAGGATAGTTCCAGATACCGTTTTACCTGTACTAGCCACATGAACCGTACAGTTCTCCCCTTCAATCATGTTCCAAGGGAAACCACCGATACGATCTAATTTGAGACGTCCATCCGGTTTGACAGCACGAACAATGGCTCCGAGTGTGTCCACATGGGCAGTTACATAGCGATGTTGTTCGTCGTTTTGACCTTTGATTGTTACATTGACACCACCCTTAGCAGTTCGAATAGGCTGGTAACCAAGCTCTTCTAAAGTATGGACTAGGTAGTCTGAAATCTCACGAGTAAAGCCCGTTGGAGATGCAATAGCAGTTAATTCTTTGATATAGTTTACAGTTTGATTCATTTCTTCACCTCTTTCCTACCATTATAACATTTTTCTAGTCAGACTCCTTCTCAAAAGGAGAAAAACTGTGTTTAGTTGCTTTCACTATGGATCCATGTTATAATACAAATACTTTGATTATGAAAGGAAAGTAACAAATATGAAATCATACTTTAAAGTATCACTAACCCTTGTGGCTTCACTTTTCCTCCTGCTCGGATGTTCCAAACAAGCATCAACAACTGCTAGCAGCAGTACTAAAGAAGACACAACAACTCAGTCAAGTGAGAGCAAACAAAGCACTGAACAATCATCTGAAAAGAAAGATGAAACCGAAACTCACACATTTGTCCACAATAGCAAACCTGGGATTCATTCTACCTTGACTTATACTGTGAAGGGAGATGACGTTGTAAAACAAACTGTTCATAATGTACTTGACCCTGAAAAACTTAATAATACCGCGGAAGGTATTAAGGAAATTGTTGACGATACTTATAAAGGTTATGAAGGGGTCAAAGGGGTTACACAAAAAGTTGAAATTCAAGACGAAAAAGTTATCCAAAACATCGAGGTTGACATGACTGTCGCAAGTCTTGACGAATTGAAAAAAGCAATGCCGAACGAATATTCTGGTATTGGAAACCGTGTAAGCTTTGCTGCTTCGAAAAAAATGCTTAAAGACGCTGGTTATACCGAACAAACCAACTAATGAGTCGTGCTCATACAAAAAATTCTTGGTCGATGACCAAGAATTTTTTTATTCCATCTCAAAAACATCACTCTCTTGTTTGTTTGGTAGAACCAATGAAAGCAAGATTCCGATAATAGCTGGCACTAGCCATGGAAGAGAGGCTGACGCAAACGGAAGAGCATTGACGAGATTTGCTAGAAACTCAATCTTAAAGGAACTTCCAAGGACGCTTGCAAGAGCAATAGCTGTAACAAGCCCAATAGTTAACTGCATGCCCGGTTTTGATAGGGCGACAAACTTATTAACAATCACGATCATCACAATGGCGATGGTGATTGGGTACAAGATTACCAGTACTGGCACTGAATACTTAATGATTGCATCAAGACCAAGATTTGCAATGGCAAATCCAATCAAGGTAAAGGCTGTTGCATAGACCTTGTAGCTGATTTGTGGGAAACGTTCGTTAAAGAACTCTGCTGTCGACACAATCAAGCCAACTGTCGTTGTGAAGCAGGTTACAGTTACCATAACAGCAAGGAAGAGTTGAGCTGTTGAACCAAAGATTTCCTGAGTTGCTTGTGACAAGATATAAACACCTGGTGTTCCACCCTTCATCGCTTCGGCTGGTACTGGGAAGTGATTTCCAAGGAATCCTAAACCGATATAAAGAGCGCTAAAGGCAAGAGCTACAACGATACCAACCACCCAAATAGTTGAAATGTATTCTTTCTTACTGGAGAATCCAAGTTGTTTCAAGGTTTGAACAGCAATTACACTGAAGGCAACTGAAGCAAGGGCATCCAAGGTGTTATAACCTTCTAGGAATCCTGTACCAAAGGCAGAAGCTTGATAAGCAGCTGAAGCCGCTTGAGGGCTTGTTCCACCATATTTGAAGGCACCTAGTACAACCAAGATAACAATCAACAGAGCAAAGACTGGCGTTAAGATACGTCCGATACGATCCAAGATTTTTGATGGATTGAGCGAGATTAAATAAGCCGCTGCAAAGTAAAGCACAGTAAAAACAATCAATCCTAGACCTTTATTTGCTTCAGACAAGAGGGGGCTAATCCCAACTTCGTAAGCTGTTGTTGCTGTACGCGGAATGGCAAAGAAGGGACCAATTGATAGATAGAGGACTGCAAGATAAAGCGTCGCAAACCAAGGTGAGATTTTCTTAGAAATCTCGTGAATGTATCCTTTCGGGTTTAGCGTTCCAATAATAAGTGTCAAGACGGCAATACCGACACCTGAAAAGACAAAACCTGCGATGGCAGGAAGAAACTGTTCTCCAGATAGAGCACCTAGAGAAGGCGGAAAAATCAAGTTTCCCGCACCAAAAAATATTCCAAACAGGAGCAAGCCTGTTAGGGCACCTTTTTTAGCCATAAAAATCTCCTTCATATTTCTAAAATACTGACCTAGTATACCATGATTAAGACTCTGAAAAAAGTATCCAAAATTAATCATTGAATGTTTTCAATATTTTTAAAAATAAGAATTATCTAAAAACAAAACCCCTCACTCAGTCGGAACCGAGCAAGGGAAGATTAGGGTCTATCACCATAGAGGTTTAAAGATTTTCAAAGGCTGTCATTCCACCTTGGACATTGATAACGTCATAACCCTGTTCAGCTAGAAATTGACAAGCACGCGCTGACCTCATCCCAGATTTACAAATGACATAATGCAAGAGGTCCTTGTCCAATTGATCATAGATATCAGCTAATTGACTAAGTGGTAGGTTCTGAGCACCTTCTAAATGAAGCGTCTCGAACTCTTCTACTTCTCTCACATCCAGCACAGAAAGTGAACTATTCTGGTAAAGCTGGTAAAATTCATCGAAGGCTATTTCTTTCATTCTTTTTCTCCTAAAATTGTTTTAATTCTTTTTTTCAACTCAGGCACCACTTCTGACTCAAACCAAGGATTCTTAGCCATCCAGATTTGATTTCGTGGTGATGGGTGAACCAGAGGGAAAAATTCTGGTAGATAGTCTTTGTAGCGTTTTACCCGTTCTGTTACCTTGCCACTAATTTTCTCATGTAAATAATATGCTTGGGCATATTGCCCAATCAAGAGAGTTAATTGGATATCGGGCAACTCTTGCAAGAGTTGCGGATGCCATTTTTCTGCGAAACCTGTACGAGGTGGAAGGTCGCCTGACTTGCCATGTCCTGGAAAGTAAAAATCAATTGGCAGAACTGCAAAATAACCTGAATTGTAAAAGGTGTCTTCATCCACACCTAGCCACTCACGCAAGCGATCGCCGCTCTTATCCTTCCAATAAATCCCAGCTTCTTGTGTTTTAAGCCCCGGTGCCTGACCGACAATATTGATGCGAGCAGTCTTTGGCGCCGCAAAGAGAGGTTCGATTCCGCGTTCTGTATAGCTGGTATTCTGCGGATCTGCCATAATGGCTTGCTTGATTCTTTCGATTTGAGACATCTGTTTTCCCTCCAAAAAGAAGTCCAAGCATAACATCTCAGACTTCTATAGCTTTATTTGATCAATTCGTAAATAGCTTCTGCATAGATTGCTGCTGCTCGGAAGAGATCGTCCAAGGCGATAAATTCGTTAGCTTGGTGCATGGTATCGATTGAGTCTGGGAACATAGCACCGTAGGCAACCCCACGTTCCAGCAAGCGACCAAAGGTACCACCACCGATGACTTGCTCGTGACCTTTAAGACCAGTTTGTTTTTCATAGACATTCAACAAAGTTTGCACAAGTGGATCTTCCATCGGTACATAGTGAGGGGTGTGACCGTGTTCAGAAAGGCTAACAGAAGCAACTGGTAAGGTTTCAAGTATTGACTTGATTTGTTCTGGACTTGTTCCTTTTGGATAACGGAAGTTAAGAGCAATGGTATTGTCAGCACTTGTTTCATCAAAGCGGAAGACACCGGCATTCATAGAAAGGGCACCCATCTTTTCATCTACATGAGCAACCTTGAGATTTTCACCCTCATGGTCGTTCAAAAGAATCTTACCAGCGATGTCGAGGTAGTCTTTGGCAGGTTCTGCAAAGTCAAACTGGCTGAGGAAAAGGGCAAGATAGGTCGCACCATTGACACCTGAAGCAGGCATAGCACCATGAGCTGATTTACCAATGATGGTCACCTTGTATTTGCCAGCATCTTCTTGAATTTCTCCTCTGAGTTTGTGTTCTGCAACAAAGGCATCTAGTTTAGCTTGCAAGTCAGCCAAGTCACCTGAAACGACTGCTGTTGCTGATTCAGGTACCATGTTTTCACGCAAACCACCTGTGAAGCTGTGAAGACGGGCTGCACCTGTATTTTCACCTGCAAAGTGAAGGTATTCAGTGATGTTCCCTTTTTCACCATTGATGATAGGGAATTCAGCGTCTGGAGAGAATCCAAAGTCTGGTTTTGCTAGTCCTACATGTTCAAAGTAGTAGTCCATGTCTGCCCAACCTGATTCTTCGTCTGTTCCAACAATAAAGCGAACTTTCTTAGAAGTTGGAAGCCCCAATTCTTTGATGATTTTCAAACCATAGTAACAAGCTGTTGTAGGCCCCTTGTCGTCTGAAGCTCCACGCGCATAAAGACGACCGTCTTTGATAGTTGGTGTGTAAGGATCTGTGTCCCAACCACTACCAGCTGGCACCACATCCATGTGAGCAAAGATTCCGAGAACTTCTTCTCCTTCACCAAACTCAAAATGTCCTGCGTAGTTGTCGACATTGGTAGTTGGATAGCCGTCACGGTCTGCGATTTCAAGGAATTTTTCCAAAGCTTTTACTGGACCAGGTCCAAATGGATGCTCAGCATCGGCCTTGCTGTCATCACGTTCTGAGTTGATTTCCAAAAGGCTAAACAAGTCAGCCAAGAGGTCTTCTTTGCGTTTTTCTACTTCTGCTGTAAAATCAATTGTTGTCATTTTTTCTTCTTTCTATCTTTTCTCGATGATTTCATCCACTGGCAAGCGGTAGCTTGGTTCCAATTTTTCGTCTGTGTAACCTACCGTAATCAAGAGTTCTGGGCGGAAACGGTCTTCGATATCCAAAACTTCATTGGCTTTTGATTTGTCAAAACCAAGGATAATGTTAGAACCGATTCCCTGGTCTGTCAGAGCCAGAACCAAATTCATGGCAACCAAACCTGCATTGAGGGCTAGGTAGTCGCTGACCTGTTGTTCACTATAACGCGCAAATTCAGCTGGCAGATTCTTCATAAAATATTGAAGTTGCTCTTCTGAGAAATTGTTAGCACCACCAACTCGGGCAATCTTACGAGCACGTTTAGCCAAATCTGTGTCGGTAAATAAGGCAATGGTTACAGGTGCTGATGACACCTGCTCAAAGTTCGAACCATAAGCTAATTTTGCCAATTCAGCATTTTTCTCACGAACAACCACAAACTTCCATGGCTGGCTGTTGTGGGCACTTGGGGCCAAGGTTGCGATTTCGATAGCCGTACGCACATCTTTGGGATCTACTGGTTTATTAGTAAAATGCTTAGTCGCATGACGTTTTTTATTTAATTCAAGAAATTTCATAATCGATTTCCTTTTCTAATTCTACTGCATCCATTCTACCATAATTTGAAAGAGCTTGCAGAGATTTTTCATAGAAAGAAATTGGAACACGGATGAAGCCCTAGATTTAAACTTATCATTAAAATCAGGTTTTTCCTCATCCAGTTCCAACTAATTTTCAAGGATTTAAAGAAACTAGTCTATCTTATATTCTGACTTTATAGCCTCCAAGAAATCTTTCACATCCTCTACATATCCATGCTTTTCAATTAAACTAGCTAAGAGTTCTAGATTGTGCCCTCGATAGTTGTCATCTCGACGTAATTCTTCATACATTTCGATAAAAGGAAGGTCCTTGGACTTGGCCAATTCTAACTCTGCTTCATAAGCATAGGAAACTTTTCGGAATAGAATATTTATCAATTCCCCATCTTCCACTTCTATCACGGCATACTGGGCACGGTGATTTTTTAACGCCTCCCAATTAAAATAGGGCATGCCAATCGACCCTGGATTGATGATTTGTTGCCCTTGACTGCCATAACGAAGCAACTGCTTGTGAACATGACCATAGACTGCCACGTCAACTTCATCATCTAGGAGTTGGTCAAATTTCTCTGTATCATTCTCAACTAGCAAGTCACCACCATAGTTCTTATTTGGCAAATTATGAGAAAGAGAAAAGCGCAGTCCGTCAACTTCTTTCTTTTCTAGCATAGGTAAGTTTCGTAGCCAGACAATCGTTTCAGGATCCATTCGCCCCATCAAAAACTGGGTCAATCGCATGAGCTGGACTTCCTGCGGGTCTGCTAAGCCATATTGCCCATCTAAAGCCTCAAGGACACAATCATCCCAATTGCCTCGAACACTTGCTGTGATAGGAAGTTCCTTTAACAGAGCGACCAAGTCATTTGCACCTGGACCAGGGAGAAAAATGTCTCCCATGAGCCAATATTCACTGGCTCCTTGAGTTTTAGCATCTGCAATCACTGCTTCTAGCGCCGTCGCATTGCCATGAATATCTGATAAAATTGCGATTTTATGGTTCATGATAGTTTCCTTCCGTTTGGTAATCTACTATCTCTTCTGCTACTTGAGCCAATTCTACTTCTTCCTGAGGGTTCAACTTTCTCTGCACAGCTTCTGCGACTGCTCTTGGCACCCCAACTTCGACAATCTCATCCACACTAGCTTCCTTGATTTTAGTCAGAGATTTAAAATGCTTCATGAGATTCTGCTTGCGTTTAGGTCCCAGACCGTCAATCCCATCCAGTTGTGATGAAAAGGAATTTTTGGAGCGCAGTTGCCGGTGGAAAGTGATAGCAAAGCGGTGCACCTCATCCTGGATGCGTTGGAGGAGAAAGAATTCTTGAGAATTGCGAGACAACTCCACCACTTCCAGCGGATCTCCAAAGAGTAGTTCATGGGTTTGGTGCTTATCATTCTTTTGCAGACCTGCAATTGGGATATCCAAACCTAGCTCTTCTTGGATGACTTGCTTTGCGATATTGACCTGACCTTGTCCCCCATCAATGACAATCAAATCTGGTGGGGTCAAACCTTCTCGTTGTACTCGATCATAACGTCTGCGAATAACCTCTCGCATACTAGCATAGTCATCTGGACCTACAACCGTTTTTATCTTGTACTTTCGGTAGTCTTTTTTACTCGGTTTGCCATTGACAAAGACCACCATGGCTGAAACAGGACTAGTTCCCATGATATTAGAGTTATCAAAGGACTCGATACGTACTGGGGTCGGAATTTGAAGTAAGCGTCCCAGATTTTCAATAGCTCCTTGGGTCTTTTCAACAGATTTTTCTAGCAGATTGAACTTCTGCTCCAGACTAACACGGGCATTTTTTATGGCTAGATTGACCAGTTGTTTTTTCTCTCCACGTTGGGGTTTGAGAATCTTGGTATCCACCAAGGCCTTGACGGCTTCTTCGTCAATATCCTGCGGAATCAATACTTCATTGGGAACCAGGTGGGATTTTTCTTGATAAAACTGCCCCACGTAGGTCAAGAAGTCCTCATCCGGATCATTGTAGTAGGGGAAGAGATTGACGTCCCTCTCAATGAGCTTGCCTTGACGAACAAAGAAAACCTGGACACACATCCAGCCCTTATCCACATAGTAGCCAAAGACGTCCCGATTTTGCAAATCTTTTGCCATGACCCTTTGCTTGGTCCGAAGCGTTCCAATGGCCTGAATCAGGTCACGGTATTCCGCCGCACGTTCAAACTCCATACTTTGAGCCGCCTTTGCCATCTTGCCCTTGAGGTCATCGATGATTTTGTCATCCTGTCCTTTTAGGAAATCAGAAACCTCCTGAGCCATGGATTTGAAATAAGCCTCATCTTTTTTACAGATGGTATGGGCCATACACTGGCCGATATGGTAGTAAAAACAGACCTTAGACGGTGGATTAGTACACTTGCGAAAAGGAAAAATCCGATCCAGTAGTCGCTTGATTTCATTTGCTGCCCCTACATCTGGATAGGGACCAAAGTAGAGACCACCGTCCTTTTTGACCTGACGGGTGATAATCAAGCGAGGATATCGCTCATTGGTGATTTTGATGAAGGGATAAGACTTGTCATCCTTGAGCATGATATTGTACTTAGGCTTATTTTCCTTGATGAGGTTGATTTCTAGGAGAAGTGCCTCAATATTGGACTCAGTGACGATAAATTCAAAATCTACAATTTCAGACACCAGTGCCTCCGTCTTGGTATCGTGACTTCCACGGAAGTAGGACCGCACGCGATTGCGCAGATTTTTAGCCTTTCCTACATAGATAATGGTGCCATTTTTATCCTTGTGAATGTAACAACCAGGGCTAGTCGGCAAGAGCTCTAGTTTTGATTTGATCAAGTTATTCATAGTTCCATTATAGCAAAAAGGCTGTAACAGGACGAACAAAAAGCCCCACCAATCACTTGTTGGAGGAGCTTTGATTTCATTTCGGATTGCACCGACTTCATCTAGTCGCTACTGGTATAGAGTTCTTGAACAGCTCTCACATCCTGAGGCTGAATCCCATAATAAGAACCTGCTGGCTGCATGACAGAAGTCTCGTTGGTATGATCCAATCCGATGGCATGCCCCAGCTCGTGCTCCGCCGTATGCACGATTCGTTCATAAGAATAACCATAGTTTGGATTGGATAGATAATAGTGATTCAGGCGAACCGTTACAGATATAAGTTGATTAGTTAACAAATTGGTTTGACTCTCGGCTTGACCAGCTACAGCGGTCGATCCATCATTCATCTCACTTGCCACAATATCTGCCTGACTAGGGTCCGCAACAACCTCAAAGGTAAAGGCTCCCGTTTGATTCCAGTTTTTTATGGCTTCTGCATAGGCACCTTGGAAGGTCTCATCCATTTGAGGCTCAATATAGATACGAGCTGAGGCCTGAGCCCATTTGCCTTCTGCATGTTGGTGACTGTCTGTCTGAGACAAGACTTCCAGCGTTCCCGTCTCCTTCCACTGATTCCAGCCACCTTGACCAATCTTACTCATTTTTTCAACCTGATTGACCGCAGAATGAAAATCACCTGTCAGATACCAAACCACTCCAAAGGCAATGAGCAGTAGAATGACCACAGTCCAAACCAGACGCCAGAAGAAACGCCAAATTCCCAAAAGAAATCGGAACAATAATCGAATAATCCAGAACATGACGCCCCACCTTTCATAAAAATAAGAACCTATCTTGAAATCACATTCTCCTTGATCAAGATAGATTCTCTATTTTACTGAAGAAAGCTGAAAGAAACCTAAAACTAAGATAAACGTTCTTCCAAGACAAAGTCAATTGGTAGAGTAGCTAAAAAACGTTCCAATTGTTTTTCCCAGTAGTACCACTCGTGAGTGCCAGGGCTATGACTATAGGTCACTTTAAAACCAAGCTTTTTGAGGTTTTTCACAGCGAGGTTATTGGCTGAGTAGAGATAGTCTTGCTCACCACACCAAGCCCAAAGTTTGGTTTTTTTATCCGATTTCGTAGCGATACTTTCAAGCGAATGAGGACTAGCTGTCCAGTCTTTGATTTCTCCAAAAACTCCTCGCCAGTAGGCAAGGGAGCCCAAATCCTGGCTTTCAGGAGAAAATTCTTGAAAACTGAGTGCGCCAGAAAAACTAGCCGCATGAGAAAAACGATCGGTTGCGAGAGCGAGTTTGAAGGAACCATATCCTCCCATGGAGAGACCTGCTATAAAGGTCTTTTCTCGCTTGCTGGTCATATTGGGGAAGAAACGTTTCATGACCTGAGGTAACTCTTCTGCTAGAGCAGTATAGTAGTTATAGCCATACTGAGTATCTGTGTACCAGCCATTGCTAGTATTGGGCATGATAACAATGAGATTGGTTCCACGCAACAAGCGCTCTACATTGGTACGTTTGAGCCAGCTATTTTGGTTTCCTGACATTCCGTGCAAAAGATAAAGGACAGGAATATCTGTGCAATCTGGTTCAGTCACCCGACTGCCATCTGGATAGAGTACGGTAACACCCCACTCCATATCCAAAACTTCTGAGTAATACTCGATATTCATAACTGCCATGGTTGTCTCCTTTTACTATTCTATAAGAAAAAGCCGAAACTCGACTTTTTCCGTAGGTATGCTGCTTATTATTTTGCTTCCATTACGACTGGCAAGATTGCTGGACGACGTTTGGTTTGGTCAAAGAGGTACTTAGCCAAGCCATCACGGACCTTCCCTTTGAGATCAGCCCAGTCGAAATCTTCACCTTGGAGATAGTCTTCCACGATTTGGTTGATCAATTCTGAACTTTCACGGAGAATATCACGACTCTTCTTGAGATAAACAAATCCACGCGTGTGAACTCGCGCCTTGGCGATGATTTTTTTCTCACGTCTATTTACGGTAATGGCAACGATGAAAATCCCGTCCTCTGACAAGACTTTACGGTCACGAAGGACAACATTTCCAACATCTCCAATGGCATTTCCATCAATCAAGACATCCCCTGCAGAAACTCCACCAGCAGGAACAAAGTCCCCGTGTTCGTAGGACATGGTTGTTCCCTTTTTAGGGATAAAAATACGCTCTGGCAACATTCCCACTGCCATGGCGGCCTTGGCATGCGCATCCAACTCACGGTATTCCCCTTGGATAGGGAAGAGATACTTGGGTTGCAAGAGATTAATCATCAACTGCAGATCACGCGCATTCCCGTGTCCAGATACTCGCAAGCTTTGGGTAATGAGTTTCACAACACCACCAGCTTGGTAGATCATATTTTCCACACGCGCCATGACAGCTTCTTTTGCAATAGATGGAGTGGTTACGATATAGACCAAATCCCCATCTTTGATTTCCACATAACGGTGGCGACCAATAGACATCTTACGAAGTCCATTAATAGGCTCACCCATACGACCCGTCTCAAGGATAATCAACTCATGGTCTTCAAAACGAGACATTTCTTTGGGTTTGATCAAGAGACTTTCGTTGGCTAGAGACAATTTTTTGAGACGAATCGCTGTGCGGACGATATTTTCAACATCAAATCCAGTCAAAACAACACGACGACCTGTATCCGCAGCAGCATCAAAGACCTGCTGGATACGAGAGAGGTTGCTGGCAACAGCCGCAACGATGATTCGTCCCTCCCAGTCTGCAATGGTATGGGTAATCTCCTCTCCTACTTCACTCTCGCTCGCCACTTGGATATTGCTGTCCGCATTAGCAGAGTCACTGAGAAGAGCCAAGACACCGTCACGACCAATCTCGGCCAAGCGACCAAAATCAGTCGCATAGGATTCACTGGCTGTCTGGTCAAACTTGAAGTCCCCCGTGTAAACAATGCTACCTTTTGGAGTTTTCAAGACGACTCCCAAACTTTCTGGGATGGAGTGAGTTGTACGGAAGAAGGAAACCTCAGTTCCTCCAAAGTCAATCTCCGTATCCTCATCAATCACATGAAAGTCATTGAATTTCTTAACAGCATCATTTCCTTTGACAAAGAGTTTTGCCAACTCGATGGTCAACTCAGAGCCAAACACAGGCACCTTAGCCTCTGCCAAAAGGTAAGGAAGAGCTCCAATGGCATCCGCATGTCCGTGGGTCAAGAAGACCCCAGCGATACGATCACTATTTTCAAAAAGGTATTCCATATTTGGAATGACGACATCAACCCCTAGTTGTTCATTTTCAGGGTATTTAAGCCCAGCATCCAAAACAAAAATAGAACCATCGATTTCAGCGATGTACATATTTTTCCCGTTTTCACGCACACCACCAAGTGTTGTTAAACTGATATTACTCATTTTTCCTCCGAAACCTTAGTTTATCTTGATTATAGGGTAGGTTCACCCTCTTATTCTAAAAGTTCTCAAACTCTCAGCCGAATCTTTTCCTACCATTATACCATTTTTTTGATTATTTTCAAAATGAAGGTTTCCAGTTAAAGAACTATAAATAACTCTTCTCAAATGCACAAACAAGTGAGAACTACAAGCTCTTCAAAAGAATGTTTTCTGACTAGCTTCCTGTCACTCTTCAAATCTTTCCGCGACATTGAATAGCACTTCGCAGTCACAGTAGGCTCCATTTGCTTCTAAAAAGTCTCTAACTGTTTCGACATCCACATTGTGCTCTTCTAGAAATGTTTGTGTTAATAAAAAATCATCCTGACAAGCTTGATATTCAAGCTCTACATCCAAAAAGTCAAACAAGTCAAAAAAGAGCTCCCTTGACAGGGGCAAACTTTCTTCGAATTTTTGTCTTTCTTGCTTTTTATAGTCCGCTCGTAATCTCTTTTTCTTCTGCTTATCCATTTGACACCTCCAGGCTTTCCTTTGACCAGTTTATCTGCCAACTAGTCCTCTTTCCTCATTATAACACAAAACAAACTCCAATTGAAGCTTATTCATGAATATAAAAAGAGTCAGCAAGCCAACTCTTTCTATCTCTATTCACTTTTTTCCATTAAAAAATCATAGATTTCTTGCACGGTCCCCAGTGCCATCATTTCTTGATTTTTGACAGTTTGTTTGAGATTTTGATAAATATGACTTTCAGCAATCTCCCTTTTCGGCGCTTCTTTATTGACTGTCATGACACCATCTTTGATCGTTACAAAGCCCAGTTCCTCAAATACTTGAATCATCTTGACCAGTAAAATTTGTTGGATATTGAGATAAGCCGCCAGATCCTTCAGCTTGTAGCGAATATCAAACTCTGGAAACTGGTAAATGGTCTTGTACAATTTAGCAAACTGCTCTCTAGTCCCATAACCTGTTAGATAGTAGGCCTTGTCAATGTCGTTCTTGAAATAGACCGCAGAGAAATTTTGTTCCTGAAAAACGGCCTTCAGCAGGGTAATATCCTCAGGAATGGTTTTCACAACAACCGCTTCACTATCCGCAAGATTTGGTAGTTCTCCAGCAAAATCCAAGACTGGAACCCCTTCTGGTAAGACTGCATTCTTCCCACGAATGTTAAAGAGTTGAACACCTTCCACTCGCGCATCTATCATCATCAACTGGAGGGCGGTTTGGCCATTCCATTGGTTGACAGACAGGGTGACTGCCAATTCTAGATTCTTGGTTTGAGCAAACTCTGTCGCCCATCTACCTTGACCAAAGGCTACCACTTCAAAACTCGCCTCACCCTTGGAAATTTTTAGTTTGAGGTGGGCATTGCCTGCTCCCATACTGCGAGCACTCTCGATATTGAAATCCCTGATATAAAAAACAGGTTTCTGATTATCCATCCCAAAAGGTGCCAAACGTTCAAAATTTTTGACCGTTTCCAAGCTAAGAGTCTCCAAGTCCAACTCTTCATCTAGATTTAACTTGTTCTTACCACTAGCATCTGCGCCTTTTTCACGGATATAATCTTCCAAAACCTGAGATAAATCTGAAAGTTTCTCTACTTCTAGCGTTATACCCGCCGCTCCAGCATGACCTCCAAAGGCAATGAAGAGATCCCGATGGGGATCCAAAGCTTCAAAAATATCAACCGCTTCCACACTACGAGCACTACCCTTGGCACGACCGTCTTCTATATTAAGAACGATAACTGTTTGCCCCAATTCTTCCAGCAAGCGCCCAGCCACGATACCCAGAACTCCAGGATTCCAGCCTTCCTTGGCCAAGACCTGGACCTTCTTCTCAGGATCCACCATGGTCTTGGCTTCTTCATAGATAGATTGGACGATTTCCTTACGCTCTTCGTTTTTTTGGTGAATCATAAGGGCAATCTCATGCGCTTCCTCATCGTCAAATCCAGTCAGCAAATCAATGGCAGGGTTGGGATCATCCAAACGCCCCAAGGCATTTAAACGAGGAGCAATCTGGAATCCAACCGTTTCTTCTGTCACTTCATTCGCAGCAATCCCAGCCATGTCTAGCATTTCTTGTAGTCCGATGCGCTGAGTATGTCCCAACATTTCCAGACCATATTGAACCAAAATACGGTTTTCATCTGTCAGGCTCACCATATCGGCAATGGTTCCGATAGCAACCAAATCGAGCAACTCAACTTGCACTTCTTCTAAAAGAGCGCAAGCTAGCTTGAAAGCCACTCCGCATCCGGCCAACTGTTTGAAAGGATAGTCCGCTTCCGGATGCTCAGGATGAATAATGGCGTAGGCATCAGGAAGGGTTTCCGGCATGGAATGGTGGTCGGTCACAATGACATCCACTCCCATAGACTGGGCCAATTCAATGGCTTCATAGCCAGCAACCCCATTGTCCACCGTCACAATCAAGGAAATTCCCTCTTGCTCGATAAAGTATTTATAGACACTGGCATTGGGACCATAGCCATCGGTAAAACGGTTGGGCAAGTAAACTCGGCACTCCGCGCCAAGCTGTTCCAAACTTTCCTTCACAATCGAAGCTGAAGTCATACCATCCGCATCATAGTCTCCATAGACGAGAATATTCTCCCCTTCTTCAATAGCCTGACGAATCCGTTCCACTGCCTTGTCCATATCATGGAGCAGATAGGGGTCATGTAAGTCCTCTAAAGAAGGTTCTAAAAACTTCTTTAGACTTTCTTCATCCTGAATCCCTCTTTCAAATAATAACCGAGCCACCTCAGGACCCAGTCCAGCCTTCTTGGCTATCTTTGTAAAATCCGCATCTTCAACCTGTGGGGCAAACTGCCATTCATAAGTAGGTGTTATCAAAAAGACATCCACTCTTTCTAAGAATTCTATCGTTTCATTATAACATGATTTAGGCATTTTCTCTATTCAGATTGCTTTTTTATAACATTTTAGTGAATTTTTTCAGATATGATTTGACAAGAACATTCTTTTGTTGTAGAATCATGTTATAAAATCTAACACAAAGGAGATCTCTCATGGCTTTAGTAGAATTTAAAAACGTCGAAAAATATTACGGAGACTATCACGCACTCCGCGACATCAATCTCCGTTTTGAAAAAGGACAAGTTGTTGTCCTGCTTGGACCTTCCGGCTCTGGGAAGTCCACTCTTATCCGTACGATCAATGGTTTGGAGGCTGTTGACAAAGGAAGTCTCTTAGTCAATGGACACCAAGTAGCAGGTGCTAGCCAGAAAGATCTGGTTCCTCTTCGTAAGGAAGTCGGTATGGTTTTTCAACATTTTAACCTTTATCCACACAAAACAGTGTTAGAAAACGTGACACTTGCGCCCGTTAAAGTTCTAGGAATTGATAAAAAAGAAGCTGAAAAAACAGCCCAAAAATATCTAGAATTTGTAAATATGTGGGACAAGAAAGATTCCTATCCAGCTATGCTATCTGGTGGTCAAAAACAGCGAATCGCGATCGCTCGTGGTCTTGCAATGCATCCAGAGCTCCTCCTCTTTGATGAGCCAACATCTGCTCTTGACCCTGAGACTATCGGAGATGTTCTAGCAGTTATGCAAAAACTGGCGCATGATGGGATGAACATGATCATCGTTACCCACGAAATGGGCTTTGCCCGTGAAGTTGCGGACCGCATCATCTTTATGGCCGACGGAGAAGTTTTGGTGGATACGACAGATGTTGATGACTTTTTCGATAATCCAAGCGAACCTCGTGCCCAACAATTCCTCAGCAAAATTATCAACCACGAAAGTGACAAAGTCAAATAAGGAGGCGCCTATGAAAAAGAAATTCTTTTTATCCGCATTATTGATTATCCTTTTCAGCCTTGCTGCTGCCAAACCAGTTCAGGCTGATACCAGCGTCGCAGACATTCAAAAAAGAGGCGAACTAGTTGTCGGTGTCAAACAAGACGTTCCTAATTTTGGCTACAAGGATCCCAAGACAGGGACTTATTCTGGTATCGAAACGGACCTTGCCAAGATGATTGCAGACGAACTCAAGGTCAAGATTCGCTACGTTCCTGTTACCGCTCAAACACGTGGACCACTCCTAGACAATGAACAGGTCGACATGGATATCGCAACCTTCACCATCACAGATGAACGTAAAAAATTATACAATTTCACCAGTCCCTACTACACGGATGCTTCTGGTTTTTTGGTCAATAAATCCGCCAACATCAAAAGCATTGAGGACCTAAACGGCAAAACCATTGGGGTTGCCCAAGGTTCCATCACCCAACGCCTGATTACTGAACTGGGTAAAAAGAAAGGTCTGAAGTTTAAATTCGTAGAACTTGGTTCCTATCCAGAATTGATTACTTCCCTTCACGCTCATCGTATTGATGCCTTTTCTGTAGACCGTTCTATCCTGTCTGGCTACATTAGTAAACGGACAGAACTACTAGATGATAGTTTCAAGCCATCTGACTACGGTATCGTTACGAAAAAGTCAAACACTGAGCTAAACGACTATCTTGATACCTTGGTCACTAAATGGAGCAAGGATGGTAGTTTGCAGAAGCTCTATGACCGATACAAGCTCAAACCATCAAGCCATACCGCAGATTAAGGAGGACGCCCCATGACAGATTTATCATCTTGGACAGCCTATTTTCAGGACTTCGGACAATTTTTCAACGGTTTCCTCTTCACCCTTGCCCTAGCAATCGGATCCTTTATCCTCGCCATGGTTTTGGGCATCTTCTTTGGAGCCATGTCAACTAGCAAGCGCCCATTCTTGCGTGTTTTGGCTCGTATCTTTGTCGAATTTTACCAAAACACTCCCCTCTTGGTGCAGTTTGTCATCGTCTTTTATGGTTTACCTCTTATCAGTGACCACACCATCATGATTCCGATTTATTGGACAGCTGTACTCTGCGTGGGACTCTATCACGGCGCTTATATCGCTGAGGTTATTCGTTCAGGGATTCAGTCTATTCCTAGCGGTCAGATGGAGGCCGCCCTGTCGCAAGGTTTTACCTATATCAGTGCCATGCGCTTGATTATCTTGCCTCAAGCCTTCCGTATCATTCTCCCTCCATTGACCAACCAAATCGTTAACCTCATCAAGAACACCTCTACCGTAGCTATCATCTCTGGAGTAGACTTGATGTTTGTGACTAAGTCTTGGTCGGCTCTCAACGGAAACTATATCCCAGCCTTTTTAGGTGCTGCTCTTCTCTACTTTGCCCTATGCTTCCCTGTTGCCCAGTTTGGTCGCAAGATGGAGCAAGCCAACAAAAAAGCCTATTCACTTTAGGAGGTTACTATGGAATCTATTTTAGAAGTTTTGACCCCAGATAACCTAATCTTTATCTTTAAAGGATTTGGCTTGACCCTCTACATTTCTCTAATTGCTATCGTCCTCTCGACCCTTATCGGAACAGTACTAGCCGTCATGAGAAATGGGAAAAATCCTGTTTTACGGATCATCTCCAGCATTTATATCGAGTTTGTACGTAACGTTCCCAACCTCCTCTGGATTTTCACCATCTTTTTGGTGTTTAAGATGAAGTCCACACCAGCTGGTATTACAGCCTTTACCCTCTTTACCTCAGCAGCCCTGGCTGAGATTATCCGAGGCGGCCTCAATGCCGTGGACAAGGGCCAGTATGAAGCAGGAATGTCGCAAGGATTCACCTCTGCGCAAATCCTCTACTACATCATTCTCCCACAAGCGATCCGTAAAATGCTGCCAGCTATCATTTCTCAGTTTGTAACTGTGATTAAGGATACCAGTCTTCTCTACTCTGTTATCGCTCTACAAGAACTCTTTGGCGCCAGCCAAATTCTCATGGGACGCTATTTCGAACCAGAGCAGGTCTTCAGTCTTTATATCCTGATTGCCTTGATTTACTTTATCTTTAACTTTGCTATTTCTAGCTTGTCTCATAAGCTAGAAAAACGTTGGCAACAAGCCGCAGAATAAAAAAGAAATGTGAACTCAAAACAAGGGTTCACATTTTTTGCTATAAATGAAAAAGAGCAACTCAATGCTATGCAAACGTTTTACTTTTTGGTAAAATGACTTTAAAACCATAAAGTAAGGAGAAAAATCATGATCCACGAACTTTGCAAAGAATTCTCTCAACTGGAACAAGTAGAAGCTATAGCTCTTGGTGGTTCTCGTGCAGGACAAGCCTACGATCAAAATTCTGACTATGATGTCTATGTCTATCTTAACTCACCTATTGATGAGAAAACTCGTCAAATCATTCTTAGCAACTATTGCTCCTATATAGAAATTGGAAACCAGTTTTGGGAGTTAGAGGACGACTGCGTACTAAACAACGGTATCGAAATCGAGTTGATTTATCGTTCGCTGGAGTCGTTTGAACAGGAATTGAACTCAACCGTTTTTCAGCACAAAGCTCAAAATGCCTATACAACTTGCATGTGGCATAATCTACTCCACAGCAAGATTCTATACGACCCGAATGGACACTACGCTTCTCTCCAAAAGACTTACCAGATTCCCTATCCACAGGAACTCAAAAAGCATATCATCGAAAGGCAACTCCTTTTGCTAGACCAGGCCATGCCTGCCTTCTCTCATCAAATTGAAAAAGCTATCAAGCGTCAAGATCTTCTCAGCATGAATCATCGTACAAGTGAATTTTTTGCTTCCTACTTTGACTTGTTATTTGCGCTCAATGAGCAAACCCATCCTGGTGAAAAACGAATGTTGGAGTACGCAAAGACCAATTGTACACTCCTCCCTAAGCAATTTGAAGAAACTATCCGCAAGTATTTCCAACTACTCTACCAACCACAACAAGGAGAACAAGCGATCGTAACCTTGCAAACTATCCTGAAGGAACTAAAAGCCATTTTGCCATGAGTAAAAAATGAAATGTGAACCTGAAACCGAGGTTCGCATTTTTCTTTATAGTTTACTCTAAAGCATCTAGTACACTTTACCACAATTCTTCTTGCCCAACTCATAAAAAGAGCGGCAATAGAAAAAGAGAACCTTAGTCCTCTTACTTAGACAGTTTATTCTGAGCATCGGCTACAACCTGAGCCAGACTTGTCTGACGCAGTTGGTTTTCCATAGCTGCTTGAACATCGAACAACTTTTGGTCCAAGACCGCATGGATATTCGCACCAATTGGGCAATTAGGATTTGGATTGTCATGGAAACTAAAGAGCTTTCCAGATTTTCCTAAACACTCTACAGCTTGGTAGACATCCAACAAACTGATCTCTTGAAGGTCTTTTATTATCTCAGTTCCTCCCGTACCACGAGCAACTGAAATCAATCCTGCTTTTTTGAGTTGCGATAAAGTCTTACGGATAATGACTGGATTGACTCCGACACTGGCCGCAAGAAAATCACTGGTTACCTTGCTGTCTCTATCCTGCATTGCAATAATAATCATCATATGAGTCGCAATTGTAAATCGGCTTGAAATTTGCATCTTCTTCTCCTTTCATTGATATTTTATTCATCTTTTCCCGTATAAACATTATACCGTTTTTGGTTTTCCTGTCAAATATTAACGACTGATTATCTTCTCAATGCAAAAAGTCCTGTATCCCTCTTGACAACCAGAACGGTGGAGGAAATACAAAGACTTATTTTTTTATGCAATTTTACGGACAATCCCTTTTGTTTTATGACTTGACCAAACCGAGCTGATAGACACCCCAGCACCAACTAAGGTAAACACAGCTAACATAGCTAGATTATAAAAATAGTTATCTGGGAAATCACCGCTAAAGATTAATTGATTCACCACTCGGAAAGCAAAGGCAAACTCAACCCCTAGTTTGGCAACGACTTCCATCGCCAAATCAATTTGATTCACTAGAAAGACAGTAATCACCATCCAAATAGAGGAAATCACAATCCCCTTTCGAGATACTTTTCTTCCAAGGATTTCATATCCTTTAATGGTACAAATCCCTAGAACAATACCCGCTACCATAGCTACATAACCTAGACGTGCGATAAATAGAGCAACTGCTCCACCAATCAAGGCTCCCAGCAAGGCACCAACTGCTCCAAGAAGAACGTTTTCCTTCTGGTTTTGATAAGAATCCACCTCAATCTGAAGGTTGCTCTTCAGCAATTGATAGCTTTCCTCGTTGATAAGGAAAATTGAATCACCTAATTGATAGAGACCAACGGGGCCTTCCTGACCACTGTAGGCACACACTTGGACGAAATGATGGGTTTCAAGGAATGCTACGAGGTCTGTTATGAGCGTCTGTAACTTTTCAATTGTTTTTGATTTGCGCATGGCACCTTTTACGACAAAAGAAACAAGGTACTGATTGATAGACAAGGTCGACAAGTTTGGAAGAGATTCACTCTTAAACTCATCCCAAACCATTTCGTTTTCTTCTGAATCCGCAGGATTGCCATTCAAACTCACACTGACACAAAGTCGAAACTGATTTTTCACGTCAGTTTCTTGCAGGAAAAGTAAATAGCCTGACTGCGTGCCATAAATACTACGCGAATCTTCGTCAAATTGCATGCCCAACTCCGAGGCAATAGCGTGTAACTCTTCTGGTTTCATTATCTGTCTCCTCTTATTTTGAATATCAAGTAGTATGAGATTCAAATTAGTTATATTCCGTTATTCTAACATAAATTTGAGAAGCCGTCAATTCGTATCCAGTTCGACTTATCGCGAAACAGCAGTTCCTAGACTATCTGATTTCTAGCTAGAAGTCCTCTTAAAACCAATCTTTCTTGTCTCTTTCCATCCAGAGTTCAACATCCTGATCATAACCTTCTTGTTCACTAATCTGACCTAACAATTCGTGGTTATGAGTATGGTGAATCCCATTTACCAAACTTTCATAGTAGACCTGGAAATAGGGGAGCTTCAAATCCTTAGCCAACTGCAATTCAGCTTCCACATCATAATCCACTCGACGAAAATCAACATCAGACAAACCTGCTTCATCAAACTCTAAAATCATATACTGGGCCCGCAGGTCCTTACGCAACTTCGCATCTAGAAAGAAAGGTTGGCCAATGGAACCTGGATTAAGAATCAACTGTCCATCACTTCCGTAACGAAGCAACTGTTGATGAATATGACCATATACTGCAATGGAGGCGTGTGGATTCGTCACCAATCTATCAAAATCTTCTTGCTTTCCCGTATGGATCAATTCTCTTCCCCAGTTTTTATCAGGGAGATGGTGAGTGATTCCCACCATCAAATCACCAAACTGACGATGAACTTGCATGGGTTGATTATTGAGATCTTCGATTTCTTCAGGGCTGACCTCCTCTAAGATGTACTGACTTTGACGCAGGAGATAACGATGGCTCGCTTTTGTAGGGTCTAACTTGCGATGCAGGCCTCGCCAGAGACTATTTTCCCAATTTCCCAGAACTCTTACTGTAATAGGCAAACTTGCTAAAAGATCCAAGATCCTTCTACGTCCTGTTCCTGGCATCAGAATATCCCCTAAAAGCCAGTATTGGTCTACCTCTGCCACTCTTGCATCAGCCAGTACAGCTTCCAAAGCTGTCGTATTTCCATGTATGTCTGAAAGAACTGCTATTTTGGTCATTCTTTCTCCTTACTCTCTTACTTCTTTTGTTAGTATTATAACAGAAAACTCTCGAAAAGATCACTATCACTGATCACTGGATTAAATTGTAAGAGCTTTTAAATCGTGCTATAATATAAGTAGAGATTTCCCCTTCATTTAGGATTATGTGGTCTACAATATCTCTCAATTTTTCCAGATTGGAGGACTATTGCCATGCGGAATTATCTTAAGTATATCCCATACTACCTTGTCATTTTCTTCTTTTACTGGCCCCTCTATGAACTCCTCTCTCTACTCATCTCCGACCCATATACACTGAAAGGGCTCTACATTTACAACATCATCCTCTTTTCACCTCTGGTAACCTTTATCGTATCGCTACTTTATAGCTATCGATTTCATTTCTCACTTTGGTGGCTACTCGGTATTGGTCTGCTCTATTGCTTTACCATCATCACCTTTGGCGAGTTCATCCTACTTTACTTCTTAGCCTATGAGCTCTTTGCCCTACTTGGCTTGGTTTCTGGTATGGGTATCAAACATGTCTCCCAAAGAGAGAAAAATAAAAAAATTATACAAAAACCTTGAAAATTCTCGCAATCATGCTATAATAATGCATAGAGACAAGTCACTTAGTCCCTTTCTACTAGAGAGTGCGTGGTTGCTGGAAACGCATAGAAAGCCTAAACTGATACTACTCTACTGACTTTTATGCAAACATAAAACGGTGGCCACGTTAAAGCCAATCTGAGGTGTCTCTCTTTTTTGGGGAACATGAATGAAGGTGGAACCACGTTGCGACGTCCTTTTAGGATGTCGTTTTTTGTTTGGTTAGAAGGAGGAAGAACGATGCTTTATATGATTGGCGGATCGCCTTGCAGTGGAAAGTCAACAATTGCCTCACTTCTTGCTAGACAGTATCAACTACTTCATATCAAACTGGATGATTTGGTAGAAGAGATGATGAGTCAAGCAAGTGCAGACTCACAACCAATTTGCCTTCTTAGGCAGGATAGAAATCCAGAACAAATCTGGATGAGAAATCCAGAAGAGATGGCAGGTGAAGAATGGCGCTTTTATGAAGAGATTTTTCCATATGTGAAATCTTACTTGATAAAAAATCAAAACAGACCTCTCTTGGTGGAGGGAGCAGGACTTTTGCCTCACTTGGTAAAGGAGCTTGAATGTCAAGTATCATCCTATCTATGCTTGACTCCGACAGCTGATTTTCAAAAAAAGCATTATATACAGAGAGAATGGGTTCCTTATGTCTTAGAGGGTACAACCAACCCCGAGCAAGCTTTTGAAAACTGGATGCAACGAGACATTCTTTTTGCTCAAATGGTGCGTAAGGAAGCGGTGCTATTAGGCTATCCTAGTCTCGTAACAGATGGTAGTCAATCAGAGAATCAGACTGCGGAAGAAGTTGCTCGGCTCTTAAAATTGTCCAACAAAAATAGAATAAATATTTAAGGAGAAAACCATGATTAAGATTACTTTCCCAGATGGCGCTGTTCGTGAATTCGAATCTGGCGTTACTACTTTTGAAATTGCCCAATCTATCAGCAATTCCCTCGCTAAAAAAGCCTTGGCTGGTAAATTCAACGGCAAACTCATCGACACGACTCGTTCTATCACTGAAGATGGAAGCATCGAAATCGTGACACCTGACCACGAAGATGCCCTTCCAATCTTGCGTCACTCAGCTGCCCACTTGTTCGCCCAAGCAGCTCGTCGCCTCTTCCCAGATATTCATTTGGGTGTAGGTCCAGCTATCGAAGATGGTTTCTACTATGATACAGACAATCAAGCTGGTCAAATCTCCAACGAAGACCTTCCTCGTATCGAAGAAGAAATGCAAAAAATCGTCAAAGAAAACTTCCCATCTATTCGTGAGGAAGTCACTAAAGACGAAGCACGTGAAATCTTCAAAAACGACCCTTACAAGTTGGAATTGATCGAAGAACACTCTGAGGACGAAGGCGGTTTGACTATCTACCGTCAGGGGGAATACGTGGACCTTTGCCGTGGACCTCACGTCCCATCAACAGGCCGTATCCAAATCTTCCACCTTCTTCATGTAGCAGGTGCTTACTGGCGTGGAAATAGCGACAACGCGATGATGCAACGGATTTACGGTACAGCTTGGTTCGACAAGAAAGACTTGAAAAACTACCTCCAAATGCGTGAAGAAGCTAAGGAACGTGACCACCGTAAACTTGGTAAAGAACTTGACCTCTTCATGATTTCACAAGAAGTCGGACAAGGACTTCCATTCTGGTTGCCAAACGGTGCGACTATCCGTCGTGAATTGGAACGCTACATCGTCGACAAAGAGTTGGCTTCTGGCTACCAACACGTTTACACTCCACCACTTGCTTCTGTGGAGCTTTATAAGACTTCTGGCCACTGGGATCATTACCAAGAAGACATGTTCCCAACCATGGACATGGGTGACGGGGAAGAATTTGTCCTTCGTCCAATGAACTGCCCACACCACATCCAAGTCTTCAAACACCATGTTCACTCTTACCGCGAATTGCCAATCCGTATCGCTGAAATCGGTATGATGCACCGCTACGAGAAATCTGGTGCCCTCACAGGTCTTCAACGTGTGCGTGAGATGTCACTCAACGACGGTCACCTCTTTGTTACTCCAGAACAAATCCAAGAAGAATTCCAACGTGCCCTTCAGTTGATTATCGATGTTTATGAAGACTTCAACTTGACTGAATACCGCTTCCGTCTCTCTCTTCGTGACCCTCAAGATACTCACAAGTACTTTGACAACGATGAGATGTGGGAAAATGCCCAAACCATGCTTCGTGCAGCACTTGATGAAATGGGCGTGGACTACTTTGAAGCTGAAGGTGAAGCAGCCTTCTACGGACCAAAATTGGATATCCAAGTTAAGACAGCTCTCGGAAAAGAAGAAACCCTTTCAACTATCCAGCTTGACTTCTTGCTTCCAGAACGCTTCGACCTCAAATATATCGGAGCTGACGGGGAAGAACACCGTCCAGTTATGATTCACCGTGGGGTTATTTCAACTATGGAACGCTTCACAGCTATCTTGATTGAGAACTACAAGGGTGCCTTCCCAACATGGCTTGCCCCACACCAAGTAACCCTCATCCCAGTATCTAACGAAAAACACGTGGACTACGCTTGGGAAGTGGCTAAAAAACTCCGTGACCGCGGTGTCCGTGCAGATGTAGATGAGCGCAATGAAAAAATGCAGTTCAAGATCCGTGCCTCTCAAACTAGCAAAATCCCTTACCAATTGATTGTTGGGGACAAGGAAATGGAAGACGGAACTGTCAACGTTCGTCGCTATGGCCAAAAAGAAACACAAACTGTCTCAGTAGATGAGTTTGTCCAAGCTATCCTTACTGATATTGCCAACAAATCACGCGTTGAGAAATAATACTCTTCGAAAATCAAATTCAAACCACGTCAACGTCGCCTTGCCGTACTCAAGTACAGCCTGCGGCTAGTTTCCTAGTTTGCTCTTTGATTTTCATTGAGTATAAGAGCCTAGCATAAAAGCCTCCATTCGGAGGCTTTTTCTCATTTATGTTTACTCAATAACGAGCTTCACTTCAGCGAATTTAATCCGTACGGTTGTTCCTTTTCCGACCTCAGACTCGATGCGAATCTGGTGACCCAGTTCTTCAGAAATTTTCTTAGATAGATAAAGTCCAAGTCCAGATGACTGCTGGGTCAAACGCCCATTGTAGCCTGAAAAGCCACGTTCAAAGACTCGGAGCACATCACTATTTTTTATCCCAATTCCCGTATCCTTGATACAGAGCTCCTGACCTTCCATATAAATCTCTAGCCCACCTTCCTTGGTGTACTTGAGACTGTTTGAGAGGATTTGTTCAATGACGACCAACAGCCACTTCTTATCAGTCACGATGATTTTGTCAAGGTCATGGAGATTGAGCGTCAGTCCTTTTTGGATAAAGAAAAGGGCATACTTGCGAACCACT
Source organism: bacterium (assembly GCA_905221305.1). GTDB lineage: Bacteria > Bacillota > Bacilli > Lactobacillales > Streptococcaceae > Streptococcus. The sequence goes on along the minus strand of CAJNCO010000001.1, from coordinate 198,910 downwards.
TCCTTCACCAGATCCTCCACTTGAACCTTTTCAAATACCAAGTCATCGTGGAAGCTCTCCAAACGAAGATACTGCAAAACCAGATTGGTATAGGAGTCAATCTTAAAGATTTCCTGTTCCAGTTGCTGCTTGACCTCACGATCAGAAACTTCTGATACCAAGAGACGACTAGCCGCAATGGGGGTCTTGATCTGATGAACCCACAAGGTGTAGTAGTCCAGCAAATCCGTCAGCTTGCTCTGCGCTTCCGACTTCTTTTGATACAATTCAGACTCACGCTCTTCGAGCTTTTCTGCTAGCGCACATTCCAGAGGAGACTTGGGGTCTCTCTCAGCATAGAGAACTTCCTGTCGGTAAACCTGAGCTTCTGCAAATATATCCCAAGCCAAAAATAGGAAGGTCAAAAAACTACTGAGTAGAAAGAAATAAAGAAAATAAGTTCCTAGACTAGCAAATAAAAACTGAAAGAGAAGGACGAGAAAGCCTAATGAAAAAATATAGGTAAAGATGCGACTGCGAGAACGCAGATAGGCTAGAAAAAATGATTTCCAATCAAGCATGTTTCAGTCCGTATCCTATCCCTTTCTTAGTTTCGATAAACCCTGCTAAACCTTGCTCCTCTAACTTTTTACGCAGGCGAGCAACATTGACGGACAAGGTATTGTCATCGATGAAAAAGTCGCTATTCCAGAGTTCCCGCATCAAGTCATCACGCGCTACGATATTGCCAGCATGTTCAAACAAGACCCGCAAAATTTGAAATTCATTCTTGGTCAAGCTCAGGACTTCACCCTGATAGTGCAGGTCCATAGACTTGGTATTGAGAATCACACCTGCATACTCTAGCAGACTTTCATCCCGCCCAAACTCATAGGAACGGCGCAACAGACCCTGAACCTTGGCAAGGAGGACCTGCTGGTCAAAAGGCTTAGTTACAAAGTCATCCGCTCCCATATTGATTGCCATGACGATATCCATAGCCTGATCTCTCGAAGACAGAAACATGATAGGTACCTTGGAAATTTTACGAATCTCCTGACACCAGTGGTAACCATTAAAAAGAGGCAGGCCAATATCCATGAGGACCAAATGAGGTTCTGACTGAACAAAAAAGCTCAATACTTCCATAAAATCTTCTACCAAAACGACCTCAAACCCCCACTCAGAGAGCAGTTTCCCAACTTGTTGTCGAATAACTTGGTCATCTTCTACTAGTAAAATCTTGTGCATGCGCTCCTCCTTTGTTATTTCTCAAAGTATCAAAACCCTTCATATCAGATTTACGGATCAGTATCTCATACTGTTTAGTAGCCTATTCCCCAAATCCAGATCAGAAAACAGATGCTAAATAGAGAATATTCCCACTGATATCATACCTTATTTTTAATTATAGTTCCAGCCTTATCCTATATTTTCCTTTTTGTGCTCATTTAGTTAGCGTTTCTTTAACTTATTTAATAGATCTAGCCTTCTTATTGACAAGCTAGCCATGATTTGTTAGAATATGAATGAACTAATAAATTTATTCATTCATGAAGCAAAGGAGGTTAAATCCTATTGGACAAAAAACAATCTTTAAAGACAGCAGCCTATGAAGTTTTTTCGAAAAAAGGTTACAAGGCAACAGGTATTTCAGAAATTGCTAGGCAAGCTGGTGTTGCAGTTGGTTCTTTTTATAACTATTACGAGAGTAAAGAAGCCATTTTTCTAGACATCTATATAGATGAAAACAACCGCGTTCGCCAAGCTATGATCGAAGAACTGGATTGGGAAATTGACATGATCGACCTCATTGGTCAACTATTTGCTCAGTCCAGAACTCTCGTTTCTTCCAATAAAATCCTTGCAGAATGGTACAATCCTGCCATCGCAGATGAGTTGCACAGCTACTATTCCTCGGAAGAAGGCAAAGTCGCAAATCCTTTTCATCAGTTTCTAGTTAAAACTTTTACAAATCGTATGCAGGCTGAAGGGTACTCGCCAGAAAAGATTCAAGATATTTTACAGGTTTATAATCTGTTTTACTATATGGATATGCATATCACGGAAAAAGATTTTCCAGATATTGGCAAAACTGTCGAAATACTTGCAACCAACTTCATTAAAGGAGTTCTAAAATAAAGAATGGATTTCTTTATTTTTTGAAAAGATATGAATGAATTATTTTTTAGTTCATTCATAAAATTAAGAACAGGAGTCATAAAAAATGAAAAGAGGTAAAAAAATGTTTATTATCATTCTATCAACACTTGGAGCGCTATGTATTATAACTTGGGGTGCCATCGCTTATCTTGGACGAAGCCAGACATTATCGATAAAATCCATCGAAAACCCAAGCGGAGATCTATATTTAATTCATATCACAAAACCGAGTCATCAAACCTGGAAAGCTGGGGCTTATGCTAAGTTTACACTCCCTGATACCTCGTCTACTGCTAGTAAATATGAACCTAACGGAGAGCAAACCAGTCGATGGCTAACCATTGCCTCCACACCTGATGAAGATGAAATTCTCATTTTGACTCATAATAGTGGTAGCCACTTTAAGGAAACCTTGACACATTTACAGGCTGGCAGTGAGATTGAGATGAGTTGGCTTGATTCCTCTTTGACTGTTAAAGATACGAATCAGCCACTAGTTTGCTTTGCATCTGATGTCGGCATTTCTGCTCTACGCCCCCTTATCAAAGAATGGGCTGGTAAATGTCCGATTATTCTCAATCATTTTGACAAAGGAGTTACTATTTTCGATAATGAGATGAAAGAACTGGCTCAAAAAACACCGAATTTTACTTATAAAACTAGCGATGAACTTTCTCAAAGTCAAGAATTTTTAAAACGTGCTATTGATGAATACGGCAATCAAGCTAGCTATCTTATCACAGGACAGCCTGATGATGTTAAAGAGATGAAGAATTTTTTAAAGGAAAATGGGATTGATAGCAATAACATACAAGTAAGTTCGTTTAGAGGTTTGAAATAGGAGCAATCTATCTTCTATGTATTTCAATCAAACCCTACTAGGTCATTCGAACAAACCTACTAGCTAATTCTAGGTAAATGTGATAGGATAAACATAGAGAAAGGAGCTTTTATGGCCAATATTTTTGACTACTTGAATGATGTAGCATACGATTCCTTTTATGACCTCCCCGTGAACGAGTTAGATGTTCTTGCCTTGACCGAATTAACCTACCTTACTTTTGATGATGTAGTTACCCAAGAACCAAAGCGCATCATAGATCTAGCAGCGCAAATCCCTAGAGAAACGACGATGCTGACCAATAAAAACCGCCTCCAGTTGTTGGATCACCTCTCTCAACACAAACGGTTTAAAAATTGCAAGGTCTCAGGCTTTATCAACGATATCGACCCTGAATTGCAAAAACAGTTTGCAGCCATGACCTATCGTATCAGTCTCGATACCTATTTGCTTGTTTTTCGCGGAACTGATGACAGTATCATCGGTTGGAAAGAAGATTTCCATATGACCTATATGAAGGAAATTCCAGCTCAAAAACACGCCCTGCAGTATTTAGAGGACTTTTTTGCTCAACATCCTAACCAAAAGGTTGTCATAGCAGGACATTCAAAAGGGGGCAATCTAGCTGTCTATGCTGCCAGTCAACTTGATCCAAACTTGCAGAAAAACATTATCTCTGTCTATACTTTTGATGCACCTGGACTTCACAAGGAACTAACCGAAACACTAGGCTATCAAAACATGATGGAAAGAACGAAAGTGTTTATCCCGCAAGGGTCTATCATCGGAATGATGTTGGAAATTCCGGACAAAAAAATCGTCGTTCGAAGCACTGCCTTAGGCGGTCTTGCCCAGCATGACACCTTTAGTTGGCAGATCGAAGACAAACACTTTGTCCAACTAGACGAGACCAATAGTGACAGCCAACAAGTCGACACTACTTTCAAGGAATGGGTTGAAACAGTTCCTGACGAAGAACTGCAGCTCTACTTTGACCTCTTTTTTGGAATCATTCTTGATGCAGGCATCTCTTCTATCAACGACCTCTCTTCCTTCAAGGTCATTGAACACGTTCACCATCTCTTTGTCCAAGCTCAATCCCTTACTCCCGAAGAAAGAGAAACCATGGGACGACTAACTCAACTCTTGATCGACACCCGCTACCAAGCTTGGAAAAATCGTTAAAATAAGAAAGTCAATGAATCACCCGATTCCTTGGCTTTTTTAGAAAAAAGGGTCAGAAAAGTTAGCCTAAATCACAAACCTTGACGACAGACTCATTTTTTGTTAAAATGTAACAAATATTATTACATCTAACGTAAGATAATCCATGAAAGGACTTCTACCATGAAATCATTAAAAGGTATTTTATTTATCGGACTTAGTATGCTTCTGACTATTCTAGCTTGGCTCAGTTCAGGCGCTAGTCAGTTTCTAATCCCTGGTTTAGCTCTCACTACCCTCTCACTTACTTTTATACTAGCTAGCCGTTTACCCTTGCTTGAAGCTTGGTTTAACGGACTTGAAAAGATGTATCTAGCTCATAAATTCACTGCTTTTCTATCCATTCTCCTACTAACCCTACACAACTTTAGCATGGGCGGTCTCTGGGGTTCGCATTTGGCTGCCCAGTTTGGAAATATCGCTATCTATATCTTTATCAGCATTGTTCTGGTTGCCTATCTGGGACAATACATCCAGTATGAAGCTTGGAGATGGATTCATCGATTGGTTTATCTAGCCTATATCTTTGGCCTCTTTCATGTTTTGATGATTATGGGAAATCGTCTTCTCTCCTTTAGTTTCCTAGGTCTTATCTTTGGAATCTATGCTATTTTAGGCTTGCTTGCAGGTTTTTATATTATTTTTCTTTATCAAAAGGTCGGTTTTACCTATCTTGGAAAAATCGTAGGAATCAAACGCCTCAACCACGACACGACTGAAATTGAAATAGAACTCAGTCATCCTTTCACTTACGAATATGGGCAATTTGCCTTTCTAAAAATTTTCCAAAAAGGTTTTGAGACTGCTCCACACCCTTTCTCCATCTCAGGAGGACAAGGACGAACTCTTTATTTTACGATAAAAAACTCTGGTGACCACACCAAGAATATCTATGACAATCTTCAAGTTGGTAGCAAGGTTGCAGTTGATCGCGCCTATGGACATATGACTATGAAACATGGTCCAAAACAGCAAATCTGGATCGCAGGTGGAATTGGAATGACACCTTTCATCTCTTATATCCGGGAGCATCCTATCCTAGACAAGAGCGTCCGCTTCTACTATAGTTTCCGTGGAGAGGAAAATGCTGTCTACCTAGATCTACTTCGAGACTACGCCCGTCAAAATACTAACTTTGACCTGCAGCTGGTCGATAGCAATGAAAAAGGATACCTGACTTTGGATCAAGAAGAAATCCCTGACCAGACTACAGTCTATATGTGTGGACCTCTTCCTATGATGAAAGCCCTTGCCAAGCAAATCAAGAAAAAGAATCCCAGAGCAAGACTCATTTACGAAGGATTCAAGTTTAAATAAGATCATTGTCCCTCTAACACAAAAGAGGGACTTTCTTTTCACTTTATTTCTCTCTTCTATGCTATACTTAGTTTAGTACATTCTTTGAGAGAGGAAGATTTATGAAAATCCATAAAACCGTGAATCCCGTTGCTTATGAAAACACTTATTACCTAGAAGGGGATCAACACCTGATTGTGGTTGACCCAGGTAGCCATTGGGAAGCTATTCGCAAGGCTATTGAGAAAATCAACAAACCAGTCTGCGCGATTCTCCTGACCCACACCCACTACGACCATATTATGAGTCTGGACTTAGTTCGTGAAGCATTTGGAAATCCTCCAGTTTATGTAGCAGAGAGTGAAGCTAGCTGGCTTTACACTCCTGTAGATAATCTCTCTGGTCTTCCTCGTCACGATGATATGGCAGATGTGGTCGCAAAGCCAGCAGAACACACCTTTGTCTTTCATCAAGAATACCAGCTTGAGGAATTTCGTTTTACAGTTCTACCAACCCCAGGACACTCTATTGGCGGTGTTTCCCTAGTCTTTCCTGATGCCCATCTAGTCTTGACCGGAGATGCTCTATTCCGAGAAACCATCGGACGGACCGACCTTCCTACCGGTAGCACGGAACAACTCCTCCATAGCATTCAGACGCAACTCTTCACTCTTCCTAACTACGATGTCTATCCTGGACATGGTCCAGCTACGACCATCGCTCACGAAAAGACCTTTAATCCCTTTTTCTAGCAAGCAAAAAACCAAGGATAATTTCCTTGGTTTTTTGTAACTTCTATTTCTATGTCAATATTTGCTCAGAAGAATCAATATTGACTAGAAAAATAATTTAAAACTAATTAGCCGGATTCAATTCTTTCCAGTCAATATTTGATAAATTAAGCTTTTCAGAAGAGATATCTAAAACTTGCTCTGCTTTTTCGTTGCCACCGATTTGAATAGTTGCTTCTTTAATCTTCTGCACTCCATTTTTATCAAACGAATATAGAGCCAGATTCATTTCTGGACGAGTTGACTGCCAGTCTGCATAAGAGACTTGACCGTTTTCATAAATATCAAATCCTGAGCGAAAACCACCTGCAGAAGCTATATATGCTGTGTGAAGTAAGCTAGGTTTTTGATTTTCCAAATAATAAATGGCTGAAACAAATTTTTCATCGCCAATAAGCAACTCGTCTTGACCATCCTTATTCAAATCAACAATTGCGTATTTCCAAGCGGGTGCATTATGATAATCCATTCGAGAGAAAACTAGGCCATATTCTTCTGAAGTAATCTTATCTTGTTTACTTTCCTTGTATAAATCTTCTCTATTACCTTGTTTTAAAAGGTCTGTAAAGTGATTATAGCGTTCAATAACTTCTTTATATAAATCTTGTCCAGTTACTTTCTTATTTTCAGCAGTCGATTGTGATTCCTTGGTTGACGAGTCACTAGTATTTTCAGCCTTTGCTTCTGTTGATACACTAGTCTTATCGTCTTTGGAGACAGATGATAGTGCGGATGAAGGTTCTGTATTGTTCCTATCTTTATTGAGACCACAAGATGCTAAAACTGAAATCGAAAGAATAGCTGAAAGCATTATTAAAAATTTCTTCATGTTTACCTCGATAGCATTGAATTTTCAGATGGATAAACTTCAAAAATGAACCATTAATTCCAAGATGATACTTGGTTAGGGACTTACTTTACCAAATAATCACACGATCCTCTGGTGAACGCCACATACCGTCGCCTTCTTTGACATCATAGGTTGTAAAGAAGTCATCGAAGTTTGGTACTTGAACGTTGACACGGAGTTTGGCAGGCGCGTGCACATCGACACTAGCCATGAGTTTCATCAATTCTGGACGGCCTTTCATGCGCCAGATACGAGCAAAGTTGTGGAAGAATTCTTCAGCAGAGAAGTCTGGTTCTCTCTTAGCAGCTTCAAGGGCTGCAGCAATTCCTCCCAAGTCAGCAACGTTTTCAGACACAGTTAGTTTCCCGTTGATTCTTGCACCGTAAGATTCTTGCCCATCAAACTGGTCGATAACTTTTTGTGTTTTTTCTTTGAAAGCAGTATAGTCACTCTCTGTCCACCAATCCTTGAGGCTACCATTTTCATCAAAAGAAGCGCCATTTGTGTCGAAGGCATGAGAAATCTCGTGGGCAATAACAGCACCAATACCACCGTAGTTAGCTGAAGACGACTGATGCAAATCATAGAATGGAGCCTGTAAAATGGCAGCTGGGAAGACAATCAAGTTCTTCTGAGGATTGTAGTAGGCATTGACCATATGAGCTGGCATACCCCACTCCTTGTAGTCAACCGGTTGGTTCCACTTGCTCCAGCTGTGCTTGATTTCCACACGCGCAAAGGCTAGGGCATTATCAAAGAGACTAGCAGTTTCGTCCACTACCTTGTCCTTGTAGCGGGCTGGCAATTCCTCTGGATAACCGATATAAGGCTTGATGACATTGAGTTTGACAATGGCCTTGTCACGTGTTTCAGGCGTAAGCCAGTCATTCTTAGCCAAGCGTTCCTTATAAACGTCAATCATGGTCGCTACTTTTTTCTCTACATCCGCTTTTGCTTCTGGAGAGAATTTTTCATGCGCATACCAGAGACCAAGAGCCTGCTTGAAAGGACCTTGAGCCAAGTGATAGGCTGCCTTGACCTTATCCTGAGCTTCTGGCACACCTGAAAGTGCACGTCCATAGGCACCTGACAAGACACGAATCTCGTCAGTTAGATAGCTAGTTGAGAGATTGACCACACCCAAAATCAAGGTTGCTTTGAGTAGAGGCCATGCTTCTTCACTATAGAATTGATCTGCTGCTTGCCAGAAACGTTCCTCATCTACGATAACCTTGTCAGGCACTTGCCCAAGAACAGCTTGGAAGAAATCATCCAATGGAAGTGCAGGGGCAAATTTCTTGAAATCTTCATAAGCGTATGGATGGTAGAGTTTGGCATATTCTGAACTTTCTTCGTTAGAAAGCACTACAGCCGCAGTGCGACGGTCCAATTCCAATCGTTTCTCTAGTAAATCTGCGATTTCCTCATCTGAAAAATCATAGGCTTTGAGAAGATTCGTAGTACTTTCCTTCCACAAACCTAACAACTCCTCACGCTGAGGATGGTCTTCAGCGTAGTAGGTTGTATCTGGCAAGATAGTTCCTGGAGCACTGGCCCAGAGAACATTGGTTCTGGCATCCATAAAGTCTGGTGATACTCCAAATGGAAGGAAGTTTGGCTTCCCTGCTAGTTCAAACTCTGTCAGTTTGCTGGTGAAATCTGCAAAGCTCTCCAAATCTTGGTATTCCTTGAGCATTGGCAAAACAGGATTAATCCCATCTGCTTCTCTCTTGTCAAAATCACGTACCATACGATGGTACTTAACAAAGTTTGCGAGGATGGCATCCTCTGGGACTTTTTCACCTGCCAACCACTTGTCCGTATTCGCCAGCATCAACTCTTCAATTTCCTCATCAAGGTCAATAAAACCACCTGTTCGAGATTTGTCAGCTGGAATGACAGCTGTTTTTTCCCATTCGCCATTGATTGCATCATAAAAATCGTCTTGATAACGTGTCATCTTGTTCTCGCTTTCATTTTTTCACTTATTCTTAGCTTAGCAAAAAACACTTGGGAATGCAATTAAAAATGGTTTCTCTTTTTTCTTCATTTTTCAGTTATTATTTTAAATTTTTCAAAAATTAACTTGACTTAATTTTTTTTTTAATGTATATTAAAAGACAGGAGGAATACAACTGTATGATACGTATCGAAAACCTCAGTGTCTCCTACAAAGAAACGTTGGCACTAAAGGATATTTCACTAGTGCTCCAAGGACCAACTATTACCGGAATTATTGGTCCAAACGGTGCTGGAAAATCAACTTTATTAAAAAGTATGTTGGGAATTATCCCACATGAAGGTCAGGCCTTTCTCGATGACAAAGAATTCAAGAAATCTTTGCATCGGGTTGCCTATGTCGAGCAAAAAATCCATATCGACTACAATTTCCCTATCAAGGTCAAGGAATGCGTCTCTCTGGGACTCTATCCATCTATCCCACTCTTTCACACCTTAAAGGCCAGTCACTGGAAAAAAGTGGCAGATGCCCTTGAAATCGTTGGACTATCAGACTATGCTGATCGCCAAATCAGCCAGCTCTCAGGCGGACAATTTCAACGTGTGTTGATTGCCCGCTGCTTAGTGCAGGAAGCTGACTACATCTTTCTAGATGAGCCATTTGTCGGGATTGATTCGGTTAGTGAAGAGATTATCATGAACACGCTGAGAAACCTTAAAAAAGCTGGTAAAACAGTTCTCATCGTCCATCATGACCTCAGCAAAGTCCCCCATTATTTCGACCAAGTTTTGCTTCTCAATCGAGAATTAATAGACCTTGGTCCGACTAAAGAAACCTTTACCGAAGCCAATCTTAAGAAGGCCTACGGTAGCAAACTCTTTTTCAATGGAGGTGACCTATGATAGCAGAATTTATCGATGGATTGCAACATTTCCATTTCCTACAAAACGCCTTGATAACAGCTATAGTCATCGGAGTGGTTGCTGGAGCTGTGGGATGTTTTATCATCCTACGTGGGATGTCTCTCATGGGAGATGCTATCTCTCACGCAGTTTTGCCCGGCGTAGCCCTTTCCTTTATCCTGGGAATTGATTTCTTTATTGGAGCCATTATCTTTGGCTTGATGGCCTCCATCATCATTACCTACATCAAGGGAAACTCTATCATCAAGAGTGACACTGCCATTGGTATTACCTTTTCATCTTTCTTAGCCCTAGGTGTCATCTTGATTAGTGTTGCCAAGAGTTCGACAGACCTCTTCCATATCCTTTTTGGGAATATCCTCGCTGTCCAAGATACGGACATGTGGATCACCATTGGTGTGGGTGCATTGATTCTCTTGATTATCGGGATTTTCTTTAAACAACTATTGATTACATCCTTTGACGAACTCCTGGCTAAAGCCATGGGAATGCCCGTCAATTTCTACCACTATCTGCTCATGGTGCTCTTGACCCTTGTGTCAGTCACTGCCATGCAAAGTGTTGGAACTATTCTTATCGTGGCCATGTTGATCACCCCAGCTGCGACGGCTTACCTTTATGCGAATAGCCTAAAGAGCATGATTTTTCTTTCATCAACCCTAGGGGCAACCGCTTCTGTTTTGGGACTCTTTATCGGCTATAGCTTCAACCTCGCAGCAGGATCCAGCATCGTGCTCACATCCGCCAGCTTCTTCTTAATCAGTTTCTTTATCTCTCCAAAGCAACGATATTTGAAACTGAAACATAAAAAAATCAATAAATAAGGGGAGACCCTTTCTGGAGGAATCTAATGAAAAAATTAGGTACATTGCTTGTACTCTTTCTTTCCGTCATTGCACTTGTAGCATGTGCTAGCGGAAAAAAAGATGCTACTTCTGGTCAAAAACTAAAAGTTGTTGCTACAAACTCGATTATCGCTGATATTACCAAAAATATCGCTGGTGACAAGATTGATCTTCACAGTATCGTTCCTGTTGGTCAAGACCCACACGAATACGAACCACTTCCTGAAGACGTTAAGAAAACCTCTCAAGCTGATTTGATTTTCTATAACGGTATCAACCTTGAAACAGGTGGCAATGCTTGGTTTACCAAATTGGTCGAAAATGCCAAGAAAACTGAAAACAAAGACTACTTTGCAGTCAGCGAAGGCGTTGATGTTATCTACCTTGAAGGCCAAAACGAGAAAGGCAAAGAAGACCCACACGCTTGGCTCAACCTTGAAAATGGGATGATTTATGCTAAAAATATCGCTAAACAGCTCATTGCCAAGGACCCTAGCAACAAGGAATTCTACGAAAAAAATCTCAAAGACTATACTGAAAAACTAGACAAACTGGACAAGGAAGCCAAAGAGAAATTTAACAATATCCCTGCCGAGAAGAAACTCATCGTAACCAGCGAAGGATGCTTCAAATACTTCTCTAAAGCCTACGGTGTCCCAAGTGCCTACATCTGGGAAATCAACACAGAAGAAGAAGGAACACCTGAACAAATCAAGACCTTGGTTGAAAAACTTCGCCAAACAAAAGTTCCATCACTCTTTGTTGAATCAAGTGTCGATGACCGTCCAATGAAGACTGTTTCACAAGACACAAATATCCCAATTTACGCGCAAATCTTTACTGACTCAATCGCTGAAGAAGGTAAAGAAGGTGACAGCTACTACAACATGATGAAATACAACCTTGACAAGATTGCTGAAGGTTTGTCTAAGTAATCCATTAAAAACGTCGTTCTCACATGAACAGGCGTTTTTTATCGCTTAATTTCCAGTCAAATCATTGGAAAAATCTGACAATTCTCGGTAAAATAAAAGAAAAAAGAATGGAGTAGTTTCATGACCACTTTTCTCGGAAATCCTGTAACCTTTACAGGTAAACAACTGCAAGTCGGAGACAAGGCACTTGACTTTTCTCTTACGACAACCGATCTCTCTAAAAAAACGCTAGCTGACTTTGATGGTAAGAAAAAAGTCTTGAGTGTTGTACCTTCTATCGATACTGGTATCTGCTCAACGCAAACACGTCGATTCAACCAAGAACTGGCTAACCTCGACAATACTGTCGTTCTTACTGTTTCTATGGACCTACCATTTGCCCAAGGACGCTGGTGTGGGGCTGAAGGTCTTGACAATGCCATCATGCTCTCAGACTATTTTGACCATTCTTTCGGGCGCGATTATGCCCTCTTGATTAACGAATGGCATCTCCTTGCACGTGCTGTCTTTGTTCTCGATACTGACAATGTCATCCGTTACGTAGAATACGTTGACAACATCAATACAGAACCAGACTTTGAAGCTGCTATTGCTGCAGTGAAAGAACTGGACTAAAATCAAAGCCATTACGGCAGAAGGCTAGAGAAATCTAGCTTTTTTTGATATACTAGATGGAGAGAAAAGACAAGAGGAAACGAATGACTCCAAATAAAGAAGACTACCTAAAATGTATTTATGAAATCGGTACGGAAATGCAAAAAATCACCAATAAGGAAATTGCTGCCCGTATGCAAGTCTCTCCACCTGCCGTAACAGAGATGATCAAACGCATGAAAAGTGAAAATCTCATCCTCAAGGATAAGGAGAATGGCTATCTATTGACAGATATTGGCCTCAAACTAGTCTCCGAGCTCTATCGCAAACACCGGTTGATTGAGGTCTTTCTAGTTCACCATCTCGACTATACCAGCGATCAAATCCACGAGGAAGCTGAAGTCCTAGAGCACACTGTATCCGACCTCTTCGTAGAGAGACTGGATAAACTGCTGGGCTTCCCTAAAACCTGCCCCCACGGAGGAACCATCCCAGCCAAGGGAGAGCTCTTGGTTGAAATCAACAACTTACCACTGGCAGACGTCCAAGAAGCTGGAACCTATCTCCTGACTCGCGTTCATGATAGTTTTGAACTACTCAAATATCTAGAAAAGCATGAAATCCATATCGGTGACCAAGTCAAAGTCAAGCAGTTTGATAATTTTTCCAATACCTTTACACTGGTCAACAAAGGTGAAGACCTCCAAGTTAGCATCGATATCGCCAAACAACTCTATGTCGAAAAAATCAACTAAGCCCTTATCCTTGAAAGAAATTCCTTTCAGGGATTTTTTATTATTTTAGTTGTAAGTTCCATTCGTTTGATGTAGAATGAAGCTAGATAAAAGAGGGAGGTCTTCCTATGAAAAAGCTCTTTAGAATCCATTTTGCAGCCATTGTAGTCAGCGATTTGCTACTGTTGGTAACTTTCAGACCCCGATACGAACTTTCTTTGGAGAGAGGCCTGATTTTTTGCTTCATTTTCATCCTTGCTCAAGGACTACTGCTATTTCGCTTGGTCAATCGACTCAAAAAACAGTTCTCTGAGATTTATCCTCAAATCAATAAAAAGTTTCGCTTCTACTATTTAGGGGTGCTCATTAGCGATTTTCTATTATTTGTCCTTTTAGCCTTCACTAGTTCTCAGCGATTTTCATCTCTTATGCCAATCGTCACTGGTTGTCATTCTACTTTATATTATATGACGGCTAGCCACCTAAGGGAAAACTATCCAGACTTTTACGACAAACACATTTCTTTATGGGAGTGTTTCTAAACAAAAACCAAGCCAGCTGGCTTGGTTTTCTTATCTATTTTTAGAATCAAGAATGATGGTGACTGGTCCATCATTTGCCAGCTCCACCTGCATATCCACTCCAAAGATGCCTGTCTGAACAGGTACTTCCTGTGCTAGCTTTTGATTGAAAGCGTCATAGAAGTCTGATGCCCTATCAGGCTTGGCTGCACCTGTAAAGGCTGGACGATTACCTTTCTTAGTATCTGCAAAAAGGGTAAACTGGGAAATAGAAAGTATTTCTCCCTTGATATCCTTGACAGATAGATTCATTTTCCCTTCCGCATCAGAAAAAATCCGCATATTGACAAGCTTTCTCACAGCATAGTCCAAATCTTCCTCTTGGTCCTCTGGACCAACACCGACCAGCAATAAGAGTCCCTGATTGATCTTTCCATGAACCTGACCTTCGATACTGACTTGAGCTTTTTTAACCCGTTGGATAATGATTTTCATAAGCGCCTTTCTAGTAACTGAAGGGAGAATTAGCCGTTGGTCCGTTTGACAGAGTAGACCTCTGGCACACTCTTAATCTTGTCCACGACTGTGGTCAGTGTAGAGAGGTTGGAAATACCAAAGGAGACATGGATATTAGCAAATTTCATATCCTTAGTTGGCTGAGCATTAACGGTTGAGATATTCTTGGTCGTGTTGGAGAGAACTTGTAAAACATCGTTCAAAAGCCCTGTACGGTTGAGACCATAGATATCGATGTGGGCAGTGTATTCCTTGCTTGAGAATTGATCTTCCCATTCCACATCAAGGAGACGTTGCTCGTAGTTTTCTTGGGCGCGCAGGTTCATACAGTCCACACGGTGAATAGCTACACCGCGTCCCTTAGTGATGTAGCCGACTATGTCGTCACCCGGCACTGGATTGCAACACTTGGCAATCCGAACTAAGAGACCTGAAGCACCTTCAATGACCACACCACCCTCATGCTTGACCTTGAGGGTTTCTTTATTTTCAACCTTAACTTCGCCACCTTTGACAAGCTCTTCTGCCTCCGCCTTGGCCTTAGCGCGTTCTTCCTCACGGCGTTCCTTTTCGGTCAAGCGGTTGAAGACGGTAATAGCGCCAATTTCTCCAAAACCAATGGCTGCGTAGAGAGCCTCCTCTGTCTTATAGCTGGTCTTTTGAAGAACCTCATCCATATGGCGCTTGTCCATAAACTTATTGGCTACATAGCCGTTTTCTTGGAACTGTGCCATCAACATTTCACGGCCCTTGTTAACGGATAATTCCTTGTCTTGATTTTTAAAGAACTGACGAATCTTGTTGCGCGCCTTGCTGGTCTTGACCATGTTGAGCCAGTCACGACTCGGACCAAAGGAGTTGGGGTTGGTGATAATTTCAACCTGATCCCCTGTCTTGAGCTTGGTTGTCAGTGGAACCATACGGCCATTGACCTTGGCACCAGTCGCTTTTTCACCGACTTTGGTGTGGATTTCATAGGCAAAGTCAATCGGTCCTGAATCTTTTGGAAGGGAGCGAACCGCACCATCTGGAGTAAAGACGTAAATCTCCTCCGCCAGATAGTTTTCTTTAACAGAGTCCACAAATTCCTTGGCATCATCAGCCTGGTCTTGGAGCTCCATCATCTCCTTGATCCAGTTCATCCCAATAGCAGATTCCTTGCTGTTAACTTGCCCCTTGATTCCTTTCTTATAAGCCCAGTGAGCCGCAACCCCGTACTCAGCCACTTCGTGCATTTCCTTGGTACGAATCTGGAATTCAATCGGACCTTTTGGCCCATAGACAGTCGTATGAATAGACTGGTAACCATTGGCCTTACGGTTGGCGATATAATCTTTAAAACGCCCTGGCATTGGTTTCCAAAGCTCATGCACATAGCCAAGCATGGCATAGACATCACTATGAGTCTCTAAGATACAGCGAATGGCAATCAGGTCATAGATTTCCTCGAAGCGTTTCTTCTTGTCCTGCATCTTGCGATAGATAGAGTAGATATGCTTGGGACGGCCATAGATTTTCCCTTTGAGATTGCGTTCGGTAGTGTACTCTTCCAACTTGGTTACGACTTCATCGACCAAAGCCTCACGTTCTCTGCGTTTTTCCTTCATCATGTGGGTGATCTTGTAAAACTCAGTTGGATTGAGGTAACGGAAAGATAGATCCTCCAACTCCCACTTGACACTGGAAATCCCTAGACGATGAGCAAGTGGTGCGTAAATTTCCATGGTTTCTCTGGAGATACGTTCTTGCTTGTCCTTTCGCAGGTGTTTGAGAGTCCGCATATTGTGCAAACGGTCCGATAATTTAACCAAGATAACACGGATATCCTCAGACATGGCCATAAGCATCTTGCGGTGATTTTCAGCTAATTGTTCCTCGAGTGATTTGTACTCAACCTTACCAAGTTTGGTCACCCCATCAACGATAATCCGAACATCATGACCGAACTCTCTCTCCAGATCATCCAGTGTCGCATCTGTGTCTTCAACAACGTCATGCAAAAAACCGCAGGCAACGGTTACGGCATCCAGCTTGAGCTTAGCCAGAATTCCTGCTACCTGAATGGGGTGGATAATATAGGGCTCACCTGATTTCCGAAACTGCCCACTATGACAATCAACTGCGTAAATCAATGCTTTTTGTACAAAAGCAACGTCTTCCTTTGTTAAATATTCTTTCGTTAAAGCGACTACCTGATCGCCCGTCAAATTCACTTCTTTCGGCATCTATACTCTCCAATTCTTCCTACCATTTTATCACTTTTTTAAGGATATGAAAACTAGAAAAGCCTGTTTTTATGCCAATACCAATCATTAAAAAAACACTACCAGATTTCTCTAGTAGTGTTTTGACATTTCATTTGTTTAGTAGACAGTTTTTTCAGTTTCTACGTCGAAGAAGTGTGCTTTGTTCAAGTCAAATCCAAGTTCAACTGTTGCACCTGTTTGCAAGTAGTCACGAGCATCCACTTTTGCAACAAATTCGTCTTTACCAACTTGGCAGTAAAGGTGAGATTCTGAACCAAGCAATTCTGATACAGAGATAGTTGCTTTAACCACTGATTCTGGGAATGTTTCAAGGAAAGCAGGTTCTGCATTCACATCTTCTGGACGAATACCGAAGATCAATTCTTTTCCTTCGTAGCCTTTGTCACGAAGAACTTTCAAAGCACCTTCTGGCACTTTCAAACGGAAACCGTCAGAAACAATTTCGCTACCAACCAATTTTACATTGATGAAGTTCATAGCTGGGCTTCCGATAAATCCTGCTACAAACTTGTTAACTGGGTTTTTGTAAACTTCTTGAGGGGTACCGATCTGTTCAACACGTCCGATAGTACCTGTACCAGCAGGGTTCTTAGTTGCTGACATGATAACGATACGGTCTGCAAGTGTCATCGCTTCTGTTTGGTCGTGAGTTACGTAGATAGTTGTAGCTCCGATACGACGGTGGATTTTCGCAATTTCAGCACGCATGGATACACGAAGTTTGGCATCCAAGTTTGACAAAGGTTCGTCCATCAAGAACACTTTTGCATCACGGACGATAGCACGACCCATGGCAACACGTTGACGTTGACCACCTGAAAGGTCAGCAGGTTTACGATCCAAGAATTCTTTCAAACCAAGGATTGCTGCCGCTTCTTGCACACGTTTGTCGATGTCTTCCTTGCTGTATTTGCGCAATTTCAAACCGAAAGCCATGTTGTCATATACAGTCATGTGTGGGTAAAGAGCGTAGTTTTGGAATACCATGGCAATGTCACGGTCTTTTGGAGCTACGTCGTTGACAACCACGCCATCGATAGATGCAGTACCTTCTGTAATGTCTTCAAGACCAGCAATCATACGAAGAGTTGTTGATTTACCACATCCTGAAGGACCTACGAAAACGATAAATTCTTTGTCTTTGATGTCCAAGTTGAAGTCTTCAACTGAATAGTGTTCGCTGTTTGGATATTTTTTGTAAATATTTTTAAGATTTAATTCTACCATCGAGGTGAACTCCTTTTGTCTTTTGATAGTTTTATTATAGATGAAAACGCTTTACATTTCTATGGCAAGGTGACCAAAAAAATAAAAAAGTTCTGTGCAACTTGCACAAAACTTTAAAGAATATCTGGTAAAATCAACTGATAACACAAGGTAAGATCCGTTAACTCCTTCAACTGAAGCCCTGTCAATTCTTCCCATTTGTCAATCTTGTATTGGAGAGAATTGCGATGTAGATAGAGTTGCTGGGCTGTTTTAGTTAGGACAGCACTGTTTTCCCAAAGGGAGAGAATAATTTCCTGAATCTGATCCTGATCCAAGATCATCTGGTGCAGGCATTCCTTGATTACCTTCAGGTCCACTAGTCTTTCTCCCATACTCCAAAGATAGAGTTGGGAAAAGGTATGTACACCTTGATGACCCTGACGCCACCAAGTCTTAAACAAATCTCGCTCCGCTTTGATCAGATCTGACAGAGATTGGTGCCCCGTCTGAGACCAAACCTGACCCAACATGATCGACAGACGAAGACCAAAGTCATACTCAACTGCCTCAATCGTATCACTTAAAATAGCTCGTACAGAAGTGTACTTATCTTGTTGAAGAACAAATACATAATCCTGAGCACCGACCTGCAATACTGTCTGGCAGTTGGGAAAGAAAGTTTGCATCATATCCAACCAAGAGGCTAGATTTTCCTGTTGGTAATAAGAAAGATGGCAATAAACCAATTGAATCTTTTTGAAAGCTTGCGGTGCCTGCCCCTTCCCCTCAATCAGATAGGGATACCAAGGATTGAGCGAACGAGCCTGCTCCTGCTGGGTCAAAAGGGCAACCAACTGCTTTTCACGCTCGCTGAGCCCAGCTTCCTCCAGTAGAATCCACTGCTGAGAAGCTAAAGGGAGAGTAAGATAGCCTGGTTTCTCAATCGGCTGATCTGAAATCTGAGCTTCAGGAAACCAGTCCTGTAATTCCTTTGCAATCATATTCTAGCCCTCCACTTTTTGGATGCACCAAGAAATTATAGTCTCTAGACGCTCCAGATTTTCAGTCAGATGGAGATAGCCCATCACTGCTTCAAAACCTGTAGACATGCGGTAAGTCACCACATCAGCATTTTTAGCCTTTGTGTGGCTATTGGTATTGCGACCACGTTTGTAGATTTCTTCTTCTTTTTCCGTCAGGACTTGCTCTTCCAACATGAGGGCAATCAAGCGAGCCTGAGCCTTGGCTGACACATACTTTGTCGCTTCTTGGTGGAGTTTATTGGGTTTGGTCATTCCTTTAAGGATGAGATGGCGACGGATATACATGGAGTAAACTGCATCTCCCTCAAAAGCTAGCGCAATCCCGTTAATGAGATTGACATCAATCACGAGTCCACCTCACTCCATCCTTGGTGTCAAGGAGCTTAATCCCTTGAGCCGCTAATTGATCACGGATTTGGTCTGCTGTCGCAAAGTCACGATTCGCACGCGCTTCTTGACGTTTTTGGATCAAGGCTTCAATGTCTGCATCCAAAACTTCCTCGACAAAGACAATCCCAAAAACCTCCAACATATCCGCAAGAGCTTCCTTAACACTTGCATCATAGTTGCCTGAGTTGATCCATTTGGCCATTTCAAAGACAACTGTGATACCATTGGCAGAGTTGAAATCCTCATCCATAGCAGCTACAAACTTATCTTTAAAAGCCTGCAACTCTTGAGCATCTACAGTTCCAGAAAAAGGTTGCTCGTAAGTGTTCTTTAGATACTTGAGATTGGTCTCAGCGTCTCGCACTGCTTTTTCCGTAAAGTTGATTGGTTTACGGTAATGCTGAGTCGCAAAGAAGAAACGCAACACTTGACCATCAAGAGTCTTCAAGGCATCATGGACGGTGATAAAGTTGCCCAAGGACTTGGACATCTTGACATTATCGATATTGACAAAGCCATTGTGCATCCAGTAATTGGCGAAAGTCTTGCCTGTTTTGGCTTCTGACTGGGCAATTTCATTGGTGTGATGCGGAAACTCCAAATCCGCTCCCCCACCGTGGATATCAATAGTATCTCCCAAAATTTCTGTTGACATGACCGAACACTCGATATGCCAGCCTGGACGACCAGGTCCCCAAGGACTGTCCCAAGAAATCTCACCTGTTTTTGCAGCTTTCCAAAGGGCAAAATCTACAGGATTTTCCTTACGAGCCGTTTCTTCATCGGTACGACCTGAAGCACCCAGCTCCAAATCTTCCAAGGTTTTATTGGCTAACTTGGCATAGTTATGAGATTTTTCCACACGGAAGTAAACATCCCCTTGACTCTCGTAGGCAAAGCCTTTTCCAATCAAGTCTTCCACAAAGCGGATAATGTCAGCCATAAACTCGACTACTCGTGGATGGCGAGTCGCAGGTTTCACGCCCAAGGCCGTCACATCCTCACGAAAGGCCGCGATGTACTTGTCCGCAACCTCCTGAGGTGTGATGCCTTCTTCCTTGGCGCGATTGATAATCTTATCATCTACATCTGTAAAATTGGAAATATAATTGACCTCAAATCCCCGATACTCAAAATAGCGGCGAACAGTGTCAAAAGCTACTGTTGAGCGGGCATTGCCCACGTGGATATAGTTGTATACCGTAGGCCCACAGACATACATCTTTACCTTACCGTCCTCGATTGGGACAAATTCTCGCAAATCACGAGACATGGTGTCGTAAATTTTAATCATGCGGTCAACTCCCTTCTCTATTTCTGACTTTTTCGGCTGAAAACCAGCTCTGCAAAAGGACCAAATTGTCTGAGGCTATCCAGTTGGTAAAAGCGCTGCCCTTCCTCTTGGGTAAAGAGGGGAATCCCCTTTCCTAGGATAAGGGGCGCTATCTGAATAATGAGGTGGTCGAAAAGATCCGCATCCAAGAGCGGTCCTACCAAGGAATTACCACCAATCACAAAGACATTTTTGCCTTTGTCAATCTGCTGAACAAAGTCCACCACATCCCCAGCTACTGGCTGGTAATTGCTGACAGGCAGGTGCCTATCATGCGTAAAGACATAGTTTTCCGTAGCTTGATAAAAACTTTCTACATCTTGCAAATCTTGGATTTCCTCAAAGGTCCGCTTGCCCATGATGGTGATATCCATTTGCCTGTAAAAGTCATCATAACCTGTATCCTCTACAGAACCAAGCTGATGCAGCCAGTCTATCCTGTGCTGGCTGTCTGCCAAGTAGCCATCCATGGTGATACAGCCGTAAAAATATACTGCCATTCTTGTAGTTACCTTTCTAGTTCTACACTTTTGCTTTCAGATAAATCACCTGTGTCTGTTTGACAAAGCCGATTTTTTCATACAAGCGCTTGGCACCTACGTTGCAGTCCTCTACTGCAATCTGAAATTCCTTATCATTTTGCTCAACCAGTTGGTTGACTAGGGATTTTGCTAAATAGCTTCCGTAGCCTTTGCCACGTTCAAGTTCTGATATTGCTAAACCGTAGAAGTAATTCGTATTAGTCGATAAATCTACCGTGCAAGTCCCAATAACCTGACCGTCTTTTAATAAAATATATAGGCGACTTTCTGAATCCTTCAGAGCTTCAGCGACATATCTATCCACAACTTCTCTCGATTCATGTTCCTCTGAAAATACCTGAAATTTTAACTGGCTAATTTGCTCCTGATACGAACTATCTGCTAACAAAACTTCAAGATTAGAAACAGTTACTAACTGATAAGGTCTTCTATCCTTACCTAACCAGGTTTCTGTCTCTTCATCCTCGACCAATCCCCAGTTGCTGACAAAATCAGGATGACGCTCTAGAAAAATACGTTCTGTCTGAAAAGTAACTGAACGAATAGGGAAAGAAGCCGTTTCTTTCTCAAAACTCGTAAACAAAGCACGCGCAATTCCCTGACGGCGATGATTTGGATGAACCAGTATCGTCACTTCCACATCTTGGTCATCAGCATAGACAGTTAATAGACCAACAAGTTCGCCTTTTTCATAATAAAGGAAAAAGGCGGGCATGTTTGGGTCAAAATTAAGCATATTAGAAAGATAGGGATCACGATAAGTTCCATCATAGGCTTGGCAACAGTCAATTAGTTTTTTCGCTTCAAATAGCTCTTCTTGGCTCAACTTATTTCTTGCTTGAATCATATAGGTATCCTCTACAACCCCGACGATCTGTGACTAGCTTCTCTAGCCTGCTCTAGTTTATTGACGTAGTACTCGCGTTTTTCTTCGACTTCGTGGATCGTTGGTTCATCCTTCTGTCCATGAACTCGGACGATCTTAGCCGGAATACCGACAACCGTTACATCACTAGGTACGTCTGCCACGACTACTGCAGCTGCACCAACCTTGGCATTTTCACCGATTTCTACCGGTCCGATAACTTGGGCATGGGCCGATATGAGAGCTCCTTTACGCACAGTCGGATGGCGTTTGCCAACATCCTTCCCTGTTCCACCAAGAGTCACTCCGTGATAGAGAAGAACGCCTTTTTCAACAATCGCTGTCTCTCCAATCACCAAGCCAGAACCATGGTCGATAAAGACACCTGATTCTATCTGAGCACCTGGATGAATCTCAATCTGAGTCCAAAAGCGCCAAAACTGACTGTGCATACGAGCCAAGAGTTTAAAGCCGTGCTTCCAGAGAAAATGCGAGAGACGGTGGGCAGCTAAGGCCTTGACACCTGGATAAGTCAGCAAAACTTCCAAACTGTTGCGTGCCGCTGGATCATTTTCTTTTACAATATCAATGGTTTCGCGCCACCATCCCATACATTTCTCCTTTTCTTATTCTGAATCTTTTGGTGTTTCTGTAACTTCCTTCTTCGGTTTGTGGTCCTTGTGATGACGTGGACGGTGAGGTCTCTCAGACTTTTCGCCTTTTTCATCATGCTCAGGTTTTGGCGGACGAGGAAGAAGAACTTTCATAGAGGCATCGATACGGCCTTTTTCATCAATCTTGATAACCTTAACGTCGACTTCATCACCGATAGCTACCAAGTCTTCGACACGGTTGGTACGAGTCCAAGCCATTTCAGAAATATGCACAAGTGCATCTGTCTTGTCAAAGAGGTTAACAAAGGCACCGAATTTCTCGATACGAACAACCTTGGCATGGTAAACTTCATCTACTTTAGCTTCACGAACCAAGCCAGCGATGATTTCTTTGGTTCGGTTAATGGCATCTTGGTCGCTAGAGTAGATAGAAACATTACCTTCTTCGTCGATATCAATCTTAACGCCTGTCTCAGCGATAATCTTGTCGATGGTTTCTCCACCCTTACCGATGACAATCTTGATCTTGTCCACATCAATCTTGATGGTATCAATTTTCGGTGCAGTTGGAGCCAATTCTGGACGAACTTCTGGAATCGTTGCTTCAATCACATCAAGGATTTCAAAACGAGCTTTCTTGGCTTGAGCAAGGGCTTCGGTCAAGATTTCTGCAGTAATTCCTTGGATCTTGATATCCATTTGAAGGGCTGTAATCCCGTCACGAGTTCCGGCAACCTTGAAGTCCATATCTCCAAAGTGGTCTTCCAAACCTTGGATATCTGTCAATACTGTATAGTTATTTCCATCTGAGATAAGACCCATGGCAATACCAGCTACTGGCGCCTTGATTGGAACACCACCAGCCATAAGGGCAAGAGTTCCCGCACAGATAGAAGCTTGAGAAGAAGAACCGTTTGATTCTAATACTTCAGCTACCAAGCGGATCGCATATGGGAATTCTTCCAAGCTTGGCAAAACTTGCGCAAGGGCACGCTCACCGAGAGCACCGTGACCAATTTCACGACGACCTGGTGCACCATAACGACCAGTTTCCCCTACAGAATATTGAGGGAAGTTATAGTGGTGCATAAAGCGTTTCTTGTACTCTGGGTCCAAACCATCGATGATTTGAGTTTCACCCATTGGCGCCAAGGTCAAAACTGAAAGGGCTTGAGTTTGTCCACGAGTGAAAAGGCCAGAACCATGTACACGAGGAAGATAGTCGACCTGCGCATCTAAAGGACGGATTTCATCGACCTTACGACCGTCAGGACGCACCTTGTCTTCTGTAATCAAACGGCGCACTTCAGTGTGTTCCATTTGTTCCAAGATTTCAGCCACATCACGCATGATACGGTCACATTCTTCGTGGTCTGCATATTTTTCTTCATACACTGCAGTCACTTGGTCTTTAACCGCTTGGGTTGCAGCTTCACGAGCCAATTTTTCTTCTACTTGGACCGCTTTTTGGAGATCACTGTTGTAGGCTGCGATGATTTCAGCTTGCAAGTCCGCATCCACATGAAGCAATTCCACTTCTGCTTTTTCCTTACCGACTGCTGCAACAATTTCTTCTTGGAAGGCAATCAATTCTTTAACAGCTTCGTGTCCTTTCAGAAGGGCTTCCAACATGATTTCTTCTGACAATTCTTTGGCACCAGACTCAACCATGTTAATAGCGTGTTTCGTACCAGCTACTGTCAATTCAAGAAGTGATTGCTCTGCTTGTTCTTGAGTAGGGTTGATGATGATTTGGCCATCTACATAACCCACTTGTACCCCAGCGATTGGTCCGTCAAATGGAATGTCTGAGATAGACAATGCCAAAGATGAACCAAACATAGCTGCCATTGGAGCAGAGGCATTTTCATCGTAAGAAAGGACCGTGTTGATAACTTGGACTTCATTACGGAAACCTTCCGCAAACATCGGACGGATTGGACGGTCAATCAAACGCGCTGTCAAAGTCGCATCTGTTGAAGGACGTCCTTCACGTTTCATAAAGCCACCGGGAAATTTCCCAGCCGCATACATTTTTTCTTCGTAGTTGACTTGAAGTGGGAAGAAATCCCCAGTTGCCATTTTCTTAGACATAACGGCCGCAGTCAAGACAGTTGACTCACCGTAACGAACAACAACCGAGCCATTTGCTTGCTTAGCAACCTGACCAGTCTCTACGATTAACTCACGACCCGCAAAAGTCGTTTGAAACACTTGTTTTGTCATTTTAATCCCCTTTGGATTGATGAAATTATACGCCTTGCCTACAAAGATCAAGATACTAAGCCGTTAAGCAACTCAAAGGAAAATAGGAAATCGAACGACGGAGCGACTGCTCCTAGGCAGATTTATCTTTTTCCACAGAGTTGTAGGCGTGTTCAATTAATCAAGATATTTTGGACGGTTCGGCTTGCCGAACATTTCTGTAGAAAAATAGGAAGGTGACGCCACACTCGATGAGTGCTAGGAAGCTTATCTTTTTTCCTAAGAAATGAGACCAAAATTCAATTAAGTATCTTTTTGATATTTCCATGAAATAGTGCGGACGGGAGCAAATTTCTTCGGAATTTCATCCCTAATTCTTGAGCCAAATGTCTCAAAAATCCCGTCTTAGATAATAACATTGTTATCATCTAAGATACCACTA
Organism: bacterium; assembly: GCA_905221305.1. Taxonomy (GTDB): domain Bacteria; phylum Bacillota; class Bacilli; order Lactobacillales; family Streptococcaceae; genus Streptococcus. The sequence goes on along the minus strand of CAJNCO010000001.1, from coordinate 173,828 downwards.
TAGCATGAAATATCTTTTAACTTCGTTCGTATTTTTTATAGACACCTATTATCAGGTTTTAATAAAAGACTTCTATAACTTCAATACCCTCATCTTTGTATCAAGTACGTACAGAGTCTATTTTATCATATTTTTCTTAAAAAGTGCGGGCTTTTCTATTAAAAAGGAACCATTCCCCTCACCTGAGAAGAATGGTTTGCTTTTTATTATCCTAAAGACTGATGGTTAAACAAGGCATGGGTTGCTTGGTGGATGTATTTTGCTGTTTCAGCATTGTTCATGGTGTAGAGATGCACACCAGCAACATCCTGAGTTACCAAGTCCACGATCTGATCCACGGCATAGGCAAGTCCTGCTGCTCTGAGCGACTCAGGGTCATGCTCATACTTGTCTAAGATGGCCTTAAATTTGCGTGGAAGGTGGATATTCTCACAAGTCTTCAAGAGACGAAGCGCTTGGTTACGGTTAAGAATGGGCATGATCCCCGCATGAATGGGAACATCAATCCCTGCCAAGGTACACTTATCTTGAAAATCATAGAAACGCTCATTGTCAAAGAAAAGTTGCGTTACAAGGCTTGAACAGCCTGCGTCCACTTTCTTCTTGAGATTTTGAATATCCGAGATCTGGTTTGGAGAGTCAGGATGCCCCTCTGGGTAGCAAGCGCCAATAATATCAAAGTGAGGAGCTTGTTCCTTGATGAACTCGATCAAATCTGTTGCGTAGCGGAAATCCTTTTGCGGTTCCACATCAGGGATAATATCCCCACGCAAGGCCAAGATTTTCTGTACCCCAACCTTATCCAAGTCTGCAATGGTTTCAGCAACTTTGTCCTTGGTCAGATAGATAGCTGGCAAGTGGGCAATAGTTGGAATCGCCAAATCATTCTGGATAAAGTCAGCCAAACGAACCGTTGTTTCCTTGATATTAAATTTATTATTGCTGGCAGTCACACTGATAAAGTGAGGTGTCAGCTCCCGCATATCCTGCAAGGCTGAAATAATTTTATCATTACCCACTGCTGGGTTTGGAGGGAACACTTCAAATGAAAGTGACGGTGTTTGGCGTGACATAGTCATTATCCTTTTCTTTTTGATTTCATGATTGCTGAGCCAGCTAGGGCCAAGCAGTTCCTTGATCAGTCAGGGTCACGAGAGAAATCTTATCTTACAATTTCTCACGCGCAGCTTTTGCTGCTTTGACAAGGCGGATCAAGCTTTCTTTTGTTTCTGGAATACCGCGTGTTTTCAAACCACAGTCAGGGTTGATCCAAACTTTCTTGCTTGGTACTTTGGCAAGAATAGCATCGATTGTGTGGTCGATTTCGCCTTCATTTGGCACACGAGGTGAGTGGATATCGTAAACCCCAGGTCCCACTTCTGTTTGGAAGTTTTTCGCTTTGAGTTCGTCCAAGATTTCAAGGTTTGAACGGCTTGCTTCAAAGGAAATCACGTCCGCATCCATGTTGTCGATAGCTGGGATGATATCTGTAAATTCTGAGTAACACATGTGAGTGTGGATTTGTGTATCTGGCGCAACTGTAGAGTGTACCAAGCGGAAGGCTGGAATAGCCCAGTCAAGGTAGTCTTCGTACCAGTCGCTACGACGGAGTGGCAATTTCTCACGGAGAGCAGCCTCGTCGATTTGGATAATCTTCACGCCAGCAGCTTCAAGGTCAAGAACTTCATCCTTGATAGCAAGAGCGATTTGAAGAGTTGAGTCCTTGATTGAGATGTCTTCACGTGGGAATGACCAGTTAAGGATGGTAACAGGTCCAGTCAACATACCTTTAACAGGTTTGTCAGTACGGCTTTGTGCGTAGCTAGACCATTTGACAGTGATTGGGTTAAGACGAGTCACGTCACCCCAGATGATTGGTGGTTTCACCCCACGCATACCGTATGATTGTACCCAACCATTCTTAGAGAAGAGGTAACCTGACAAGTTTTGACCGAAGTACTCAACCATGTCATTACGCTCGAACTCACCGTGTACAAGCACGTCAAATCCAACTTCTTCTTGCCATTTGATCCATTCGTTGATGGTTTCAGCAAGGAAGGCATCGTATTCTTCTTGTGACAACTCACCCTTACGGAAGGCCAAACGTTTGGCACGGACTTCCTTAGTTTGAGGGAATGAACCGATGGTTGTTGTTGGAAGTGCTGGAAGTTTGAAAGCTTCTTCTTGGATAGCTTCACGTTCTGCAAAGGCTGGCAAACGAGTGTAGTCAGCGTCTGTCAATCCAGCGATGCGCGCACGAAGTTCTGCATTTTCACCCACACGCTCAGTCGCAAAGAGTTCTTTGTTAGCTGCAAGTGCTTCTGCACCTTGACCATTGCGGATAGCATCCAAGTCACGAATCTCATCCAATTTTTCAACTGCAAAAGCAAAGTGGTTCAAGATAGCTGGCTCAAATTCTTCATTAGCAGTTGTAAATGGCACATGAAGAAGTGAGCATGAGCTTGTCAATACGATGTTTTCAGCTGGGATTTGCTCAAGAACAGCCAAGCTCTTTTCGTAGTTGTTGCGCCAGATGTTTTTACCATTGACGATACCAGCATAGAGAGTCTTGTCAGCAGGGAAGCCACCTTTAACGAGTTCAAGAGTTTTCTTACCTTCAACGAAGTCAAGACCGATGGCATCTACTGGCAAGTTCACAAGGTCAGAGTAGATGTCACGAACGTCACCAAAGTAAGTTTGAAGCAAGACTTCAAGACCTTTTTTATCAGCCAAGAGTTTGTTGTAGATGTTCAAGAAGAGAGATTTTTCTTCAGCTGTCAAGTCTTTGACAAGAGCCGCTTCGTCGAGTTGGATGCGAGTCGCACCAAGCTCAGCCAATTTCGCAAAAACTTCTTGGTAAGCAGCTGCTAAGCTATCTACGAAGTCTTCTGCTTTCACGCCTTCTTCAAAGTCTGACAATTGAAGGAAAGTGAATGGACCTACAAGGACAGGACGAGTGTTGAGACCAAGTTCTTTCGCTTCTTGGAACTCATCAAAGATCTTATGACCAGCCAATTTAACTTGAGTGTCTTTTTCAAATTTAGGAACGATGTAGTGGTAGTTGGTGTTGAACCATTTCTTCATCGGAAGGGCACGCACGTCTCCTTTTTCTCCTTGGTAACCACGTCCCAAAGCAAAGTAGCGCTCAAGGTCAGACAAGTCCAAATTTTGAACTGAAGCAGGTACCACGTTGAAGAGGAAAGCTGCATCAAGGAAGTTGTCATAGTGAGAAAAGTCATTTGATGGGATTTCAGTGATGCCTTTTTCTTTGACAATGTTCCAGTGTTTTGCACGCAATTCTTTTGCGGCTGCAAGTAGTTCTTCTTCTGAGATTTCTTTTCTAAAGTATTTTTCAGTTGTAAATTTCAATTCGCGGAATTCGCCCAAACGAGGGAAACCGATGATCGTAGTTGACATGATGTGTCCTCCAAAATTTGTTGTTGAAACTATCTTAACAGAAAAGAAAGGGTCTGTATAATTGTAAATAATTAGGCTTTGATATAGTTTGAAACTATATCACTTTTTCGAACAAAAGAAAAAGACTTGAGACCAACGTCTCAAATCCTTTGTATTGCTTGTTTTATTGCTGTATTTTAGTTAGAATGCTCAAACGAGCTATTGATGATTCTCATAAGTGACTATGGCTTGCTATTAGAAAAGACTATAGGTTGGTTTTTGTTTTTTAATTCTGATATTTCCCTGAAAAAGTTCGGATAGGAGGTAAAATTCCCCTGTGGATGATTTTAGAAATCCAAGGAATTTCATCCCTATCAACCTTTTTCCTGTTCAAGTGGAACGACTGCTAGTGTCTTTCCTAAACTGGCTAAAACTTTTAAGACTGTATCCAACTGAGGACTGGTCTTGCCTGTCTCCATCCTAGCTATGACGGGCTGGCTCACTCCACTAAGTTCTTCTAGCTTTTTCTGGCTGATTCCTTGTTCATGCCTGGCCTCAATCAACTCACTCATGATAGCCACCCGCATATCACTTTCAAGGATTTCCTCCTTGGTAAAGAGTTCTAACCGAACATCCTTCCAATTACTCCCGATAGCACTATTCTTCATTACTTAGCCCTCTTTCTTTTATGTCCTTCAATTCACTCTTGGCTTTTTTAAAATTATAACTTAAAAGTTATTAAAAGTAAATCCAATTACTTACAAAAAGTAGACCTTAGAATCATTCTAAAGATCTACTTTTAATTATTCGAAAAAATTACGAGAAGAGTTATAATATGGAGCTAATCCTGACTCTTACTCCAGCTCAATGCCTTTCTCACGGAGATTAGCCAAACATTCCTCATAGTATCCTGCATCATGCTCACTATAGATGGGCTTGCCTAGCTTCTCCTCTGCTAACTCTTGATAAGAAGGGCAAGTCTTACCACGGTAGTTCTTGTCCAACCATTCTGGACTCACCTTATAGTCTCGATTAGCCATCTCTTCCATGATCAAGCGATGATAGGCATAGAGACGATAGGGCGAGTGAGTAAAGACATAGTCCACCGTCGCATGCTTTCTGCCCCAGCCATTGCCACGTAGGGCGCAACACTCTCGATGTTGCCCCAAGAGTTGAGGACGGGGAAGTTGTGAAATCAAAGCCTCATGCCAAAGTCTCATGGGCGTCTCCTTTCAGTAAAGTCGAATGTTGCAAGTAGGTATTGGGATAGCGATCTAGCAAGTCTCGAGTTTTAACGATCAAGTCCTCCTTAGAAGCCTGACCAAAGCGGTAGCGATCCAGCAAGAGCATGTAGTTCTTGCGTTCAGCATCAGTCGCTTTCTTTTTGAAATAGCCCCATATATGCTGAAAGGCATTGCAAACTTGACCTCTATGCTCAGGGATTTGACAGGCACGGTCGATCAGTTCTTGAACATGACTTACCTCCACCTGTTCATTCTTCAAGTATTGGCGAATCTCATTGTAAATATTGCTAGAATGGCTCAAAACGAGGTATTTGTTTCTAGCCCAGAGTTGCTGACACTGGGATTTTGGGTTAATTTGTTCCATGTTTCTCCTTACTTTCTATCAGTTTCCAGGAAATATGGAAACAAAGTTAAATCTTAAAAATGAGCGAATTATGAGCGGAATATGAGCGAATCAATTGGCTCCATCACCCTTTAAAGTTTTTCAAAAACTCTTTGAGCTCAGCATCGGCTTCTGGTGTGGTTCCGTGGAGTTGGTTCAGCATGTCAAGTAAAGAAGCTGTTTGACTTTCGATAGCTTTATTTGTCTCGTTAATTTTGCTGACGATGTCTGTCAGCGGCTCGACTTCTTCTTCCTCAAAGGTGTCTACATAGCGAGGGATATTGAGGTTGTAGTCATTTTCGACGATTTCTTCATAGCTTGCTAGATGGGCAAACTTGTCAATCTCCTCACGAGACTTATAGGCTTCCAGAATCTTCTCGATATGGGCATCCGTCATGATATTCTGATTTTTCCCCTTATCAAACTCCTTAGAAGCATCGATAAAGTAGACATCACGATTGGTGCGGTTCTTTTTGAGAATGATGACCGTGGTCGGAATGCTGGTATTAAAGAAGATATTAGCAGGTAGACCGATAACCGTGTCAATGGCCCCTTCTTCTAGCAAGGCCTTACGAATGGTCCCTTCCGCATTTCCACGGAAGAGAACACCATGGGGAAGGACGATAGCCATAACTCCATTATCTTGCTTGAGATGGTAGTAACCATGTAAAAGGAAGGCAAAGTCAGCCTTGGACTGAGGCGCAAGTTTCCCAAAAGGAGAGAAACGAGGATCATTCAAGAAGCCAGAGCTTGCTGACCACTTAGCAGAGTATGGAGGGTTCATGAGTACACCGTCAAAGTTGGTTGGCTCTTGTGTCGGCCAGTCTTCATCTAGCGTATCAGCATTATGTAAAAATTGATTCTCAACTGGAACACCGTGTAGGATCATGTTCATCCGAGCCAAGTTATAAGTGGAGGTATTGAGCTCCTGACCAAAGTAGACAACCGTTTGCGGTTTATGAGAGTATTTCTTGGCATTGAGCAAGAGAGATCCAGAACCCATAGTCGCATCATAGATGGTAAATCCTTGCTGGTCCTCACGACCCAAAAAGGCAATCTGCGTCATGAGCTTGGCAACAGGCTGAGGCGTGTAGAACTCACCAGCCTTTTTCCCAGAGTCTGTTGCAAACTGTCCAATCAGATACTCATAGGCATCCCCAAGCATATCACCAGCATGACCAGCCACATCTAGCACAGCCAACTCCTTCATGACCGCCGCCACCGTTTGGTTTTGCTTTTGCGGAGTTGCTCCTAGCTTTTTGGAATAGAGATCAATATCTTCAAAGAGATTTTCATAGAGTTCATCACTCTGCTCGATGTCACGAAAACCTTGAGCCAAATCTTCCAGCTGGAAAGTCCCCTCATTGACACGCGCTACCAGAGCCGTAAAGGTCAACTCCGGCTTGATGATATAGTTGAGCTCATCGTTCATAACAGAGACAAGATCCTCATGGGTATCCGCATCCTCGTAGTAGTTGCGATAAACCTCAAGGGCATCCTCAAGACTATCTGTCCCTTCTTCCATGGTCTCCGCCACAAAAAAGAGCATCTTGTCTGACAGGTACTTGTAAAAGACCATACCCAAGAGATAGGACTTGTAGTCATTGGCATCCATCTTAGAGCGGAGAACATCCGCTGAGTTCCACAGGGCTTGGTAGAGCGACTGGGAAGTTTGTGTTGTTTCCATAGTGTTTCTTTCTATCCTTAATTGTTTCAATGAACTGTTACAATTGCTTATTTAGTTTTATCCAATACAATTTCTTTAAACTCTAAAAAATCATATTTTTTAAATATATAATTCAATTGAGTTATCCAATCATTCATTCTTTCCATAGCATTCAGCTCGATATCGGTAAGGGTATCTTTATAGTTTATAGAATATATTCTTGTATCTTCAATAATTTTATAGCAGATATCATAGTACTTTCTAGAATATCGCCCAAAGAATTTATCAAAAGAAGTACCCACACATTCTTTATATAAATTAATAATCCTATTTAAAGGAATATCACAATATCTCAAAACAGGACGACCCATTAGACTATTGGAAACACCCATTCCTCTATATCTTGTTTCAAGACTATCTATAAACGGTAAATACTTCAAATAGTAATAATCTATTTCAAGTTTTTGATTCTTAAGTTCTTCTTTTAATAAAATTTTAAATTCTTTTTCAAAAGATTTTTTAAAATTTACTCTATCCCAAAACATAAATGCCAAAACACCTAATATTACAGTCGCAACAAAACCTAAGGCAGCATAATATGTATTAGTTAGTGAATTTATTGTATTTAATAAGTCTTCATTACCCAAAATTAATCTCCTATATAAACATATCCTGCAAAAGTTTCTTCTTCAGTGTTTCTAACTGAGAAATTTTTTCCTGGTGAGCAGAGATGAGGTTATCAAGGTTTGAGAAATAAGAGCCGATGGCTTGTTGTTCTTTTTTATCAGGGTAGAAAAATTCATATTTCATTAAGTTTGATGGACTTATTCCAAAAACTTTCATACCTGTACCAACTTTATAACCATATTTTCTAAACGTTTGAGTTTTAAACATGTAATATAAGAAAATAGAATCAAAAATTGAGTAAGGTCTAACAGCTATTGTATGAAGCCCTGCAACTATTTTTTCTGGTAAAGTTATAGCCATAACTGCAACTTCTGCAATTCCTTTATAATCCTCTGAAGCATCCGCAAAAATTAGATCTCCTTGCTGTAGAAATTCATTCATTTTTGTATCCGATTTAATGTATGGAATTGAATTTCCATCATCTATCAGAGAAACTTTTCCTAGATGAATATCACCATAATGTATATACTTCAGACCTGTATCTTGACTCGTCTCAACATCTCTTGACAAAGAGTAGGATTTAATTCGTTCTGTAGATTTTTCTAAGGTGGTTTTCTCCCACTCACCATCAAATCCATCAAAGCGAATCTCAGGAACAGTCTCTCCAGCTTTAGGAAACATCTTGGAGAGCATAGTCGCCTTAAGAGATTGGTAGTTGGCAAGATTATCTTTGTAGCTTGCCAGAAGGTCTTCGAGGTTGCGGAAAAGAGAGCCAATGTCGGATTGCTCGTCTTGACTAGGAAGTGAAATCCTTCTCTCCTCCATCATATTTTTTGTAATATGAACCATTGTACTACCATTAGTATTTTGTTGGATTTTATTCTTATCACTCTCTAGCCAAATATATAAGTAATCTTGATTGATATCTGTTTTATCAAATTCAAGTTTCCAGATATGATAATGATAAATTGCTTTTTCTTCCGTCCATATTTCTGGTCCAAAATTAGTTGCCCATAGGTAAAGTAGGTCACCCTTATTTACATACTTATTTTCTTCAAGCTCTAAATTAGAATAATACCACTTACTATTTGTATTAAAATTTCCAACTCTGAGAACTCTATACTTTCCTTCGTCTAATAATTCTTCCTGTTTATATGCACGACCATTTAACAGAGAAATATGACGTCCTATAGTACTATACACCCATTCATCTTCATAATTTTGAAACCTAATATGTGGAGTATTACTTTGTTTTTTCATATAATTTATTTTTCCTATACTCGTCTAAAATATTTTTAACAACTTTAGTTACTGCTATTTCTTCTTTGTCCCATTTACTATGTTGCTCATCCCCTTCATAGTTGTAACCTAAACAAACCTTCTCACTTTCTTTTTTTATTTTAACAAGAATCTTAGATTTATTTTCTTCAACATATTTTTCAATAGCTTCTCTTTCATCATCGTTTTTAAAGACTGGAATTAAACTTAAATGTTGTCTTAGCGCTTCGCCATCTTGCTCATGTATTTCCTCTAACAAATACATCAAATTAATTTCAACGGAGTCTGCTAAATAATAGTAAAAATTAGTTTTTAAATTTATATTGTTTACTCCTTCAAATAATTTTAAAAAATTATATCGTGGTTGAACAGACAATCCTCTATATTCGTCAATATAGTGAGAACTAAACTCCAATAAAATTGTTTGGTGATACTTTATCCGTAAAATCTCCCATGTGGTTCTTACGTTAGGATGGATGAGTGCATAAACCGGAGCCCGGAGTTCATCGTTCTGTGGATCATCAACTAATTCCATTGTATATTCAGGAAATTTCTCATAATACCAAGAACGAGTTTCATAATTCCCCTTCATCTCAGTCCAATGATTATGGTCAGTTATATAGTTAATAACACGTTCCTTAGGGAAAGGAGTTAATCCAAATCTAAATTCGAATAGTTTTTCAATATCGCCTATTTCTGCCTGACTATCAATTGCAGTATTCTTAGAACCTTTTCGAACATAAATTTGATTTTCTCTAACTTTACTATATTTTTTAGTTATATAAAATGGAATCTTGTTTGATTTTTTTATAATTAAAACATCTAAATCTCCATCATTTATAGTTCGAAATTCAACTGTCGGAATCATATCTCCAGCCCAAGTTAAATTTTGTAAAAAATCTTGATAATTTTCTTGTGTCCACTTATTCGAAAATTGCTTAACTCCTGTTATCTTAATGGGTTTATCTTGAATTCCCATGATAATGTATGCATCTCGGTTACTTAAATTATTTGCCATACAAATAATATCATGGAGAAGATCATTCTTCTTTTTATTTTTTTCTTCTTTACTTTGACCTTCATAAAAATATGGTTTTTCTTTAAAATCCCAATATTCCCCTTCTGTTCCTTGATAAAAGAATTCTCTTACAATATCTTCAATTTCTTGATTCGTTAGCATAAAATCTCCTTTGGCTTTTTGACATTCTAGAAATTCCTTTTCTTCTCAGACCTTTTATTCTAGCATCTTTACTATTTCTAGTTTTTAACACATATAGTTGTACAAAGAAAGAATAAGCTAGAATCGCTTTTTGAACCATTAGATAATTCACAATTTTTTCATCAACTAAACCATGCATAAATAGATTTCTATTTAACGGAAGTGTCTCTTCATCATATTCTTCTTCTAGGTATTTAAATTTTATAAAGAGATTTATCTGTCTATAACCTTCATCATGATATTCAGAAATATATGCAATTTGAGAAATTACCTCTTTTAAGTAATCGTTATGATTTAAAGAATCCATAAAATTTCTAACCGATTCATGCGAAATTTTAATTTCAGATTGCTTTTTCTCTTGTTCTTGTAGTTGGAGTTCAGCTAGTACATTTTCAATTCTTTCACAACAAAACATGACCATTGTTTTATACATTTTTAACTGTTCGAGATTTTGTAATTGTTCTATCTCTCTGTATGTTTTAAGAGATTTAGGGACGAAGTCATAAACTGTCCTACCATATTCTTCTTCCCATAATGATAGATATTCCATCAATAAAATATTAGCTTCTTTTTGATTTTCTATTTCATATGATCCCATTTCATCAATGAATAATAATGGAGGATAGATATCAAAGTGCAAGAATTGTGCTATTTTTCTTTTATCAAGTTCCTCTAAATCTTTTTTATATTTTTCAAAATCAATCAAAGAAATAGTATTAATTAATGATTTAAACGTGTAGGAATAGGACTCTCTTATCTTATCAATCACTGAAAGCATTGGACTCAAATCTATTTTTGGAATCACTATTTGTGAAAATATTTTTGAATACGTCTCAGCAATTGGTTTTATACTCTCGGTGAGAACTGAACTAATTTTTTGAAATTCATCTCTTGCTATTTCTAAATTCAGAAACTCTGATTTTAGTTCTGAAAAGACTTTTTCTGATTCCTTTTTATTTTCTTCCTCACTATACATAAACTTTACCTTTATTACAATAATTTATATACTAAAAAATAATTTAACTTCAGTAACAACTCTAAAGAATTGCTTACTAAAATTATACCACGAAAACACAAAAATCCCCTTAGAAATCCGCTTCTAAGGGGTTGTCTTTATCCTGCTGCTTGGGCTGGTTCCGCTGGTTTGGTCTTTTTATCTTTCTTGCTACTAGTGATGAGACGGCGCTTGCTATCTCGGATGCTATTGAGTTCCTTGAGGAGTTGAGTCAGGTGTTCCTTTTCAGGGTAGGCTTCTGCACTAGTTGCTGTATAGCGCATAAAGAGGTCGTAGCTGGTTGAAAGTTCTGTACGGAGTTGTCTGGTCTTGCCGACTTCCTTAGCAGACTTATGCGCACGCACCTGACTTTCTACCTTATCATACTCCTCCTGCGCACTGATCACCGCCTGTAGCATAGGGGTCAATCCTAGACTAGTCACTGCTGTCTGGTAGGGTTCCTCACTCAGGGTTTTGAGCAGGCTCTTGATTTCTGCCGTTTCCACATCATTGCTGTGCTTGGTGATATCCTTGTACTTGGCAAAGACTGGCTTCAAGGTCTCATGGGCTTCTTTGAGTTTGGTCTCCTTGATCTTAGCAAATCCTCGATGAAGGGTAAAGAGACCAACTAGGGCGCTATCACGATTTCGATCGACTTCGGTCAGGTTCGTCGCCTCTTTCTTTTCTACGATAGCGAGTTGGCCTTGGAAGTCTGCTAGCTTGCTCTTGAAGGAATCGAGATGCTTGCCATACATAGGCTCGTCCTTATGTGCCTTGGCAAAAACTTCTAGTAGTTGACCCGTATCTACCATGAGACTTTCAAACTCGCGGTTGGTAAAGTTGGTGTAGCTTAGCGGACGGATGGTAAATGTTTTTGGCATGATGATAACCTTTCTATTTAACGAATCATTTAGTTTTTTCTTTATCAAATAAAGACTGGATTAGTTCTGGAAGATAGACCTGTTTTTGGTCTGTTTTTACAATGCTTCCTTGTCTATCAGGTTGAATCAAAGGTCTATCCTTAGATACAAATACTTGAAACAAAACACAGAACAACAATATGAGCCCCCATAAAGGAAGTGTCGATAGCATACTCTCCTCATTTTCTTTATCTTTCTTCATCAGATTTTCTCCTTTAAGTTGATAAGACAATTCTAACAAATAGCAAAGAACTTATGACACTCATCCGCTCAACTGTCTACTTTATCATCCCAACAGCACTTCTTTTGGCTATTTTTTACTTTTATAGAATAAATCCGTCATTTAAAAATAATACTCAATGAAAATCAAAGAGCAAACTAGGAAGCTAGCCGCAGGTTGCTCAAAGCACGGCTTTGAGGTTATAGATAGAACTGAAGAAGTCAGTAACCATCCCCACAGCAAGGCGACGCTGACGTGGTTTGAATTGGAGTTTCGAAGAGTATTAAAAATCCCTATCTGACTGGACACACATCCTGTCTGTCAGATAGAGACTCTTACTATTTTTAGATTTTAACTTTTCTAGCTTTAGAATACATCTAAACTTTAGGAAAGATGACTATTCGAAAGCTCGAAGACCCCCAAAACTTTCTCATATAGACTATTCGAAGCTTAGAATGCTCATAAATTTATGTATTTCTTATTATTCTAAGTTTAGAATGCATGTAAACTTTAGGAAGTCTATGTCTTCGAAACTTAGAAGGACTATCTCCCCACTCTGAGTGGCTCAATGACTTCTTCGACAAGTTGCTTACAAGCCTCCTTGATTTGTTTTTTATAGAGGAGGGGATTAAGGGCATCTGCCACTTCTATCTTATAATCTTGATAGCGCTGGCTCTTGGTCAGCTGGCTCTCTCCTAGTTGTTTCTTGACTCCCTTGCGGTAGTGCTCGACATAGTAACGGAGTTCATCCTCTCCGACATACCAACGTTTGCTAAAGACTTGGATATGTTGCTGGATAACCGCCTCGATCATCTGATCCAAGATATTGGCAATGGACTGACCGCGATAGCTTTCTGGCTTGTCCTGTACTTCTTGCCAAAGCTCTGAGATGATCTGGGCAAGGTTTGGATTGGTCTTCTCAAGGCTCTCAATATAGCTATCCACTGCCTCTCTATCTTGAGCGCTTAGGTTCTTTTCTTGACTCTGGCCTTGCTCGATCAGGCTTTGGATTAAGGTTAGGATATAGGCATAGTTGATCTCATCCACTTGGATAGACTCTAGTTCATAGTGGATATCAAGGGGCTCCCCATCCTCATCACCATCATCTCTTCGGCTTTTTAATTCTGCAAGGATATTTTGATAAAAGCCTAGATAGTTTTCCAATTCTTCTGCGCTTAGTCCTGTCTGGGCGTAAATTTCTTCCTCATCATACTCTTTATACACTCGGATAGAGGCTAGATATTTATCAAAGACTTGATAGGCCTTGGCGAGCTTTCTCAACTCAGGTGTAGAGATTTGCTCGATTTGAAGCCCTTCCTCCGGATCATCTGTGATGAGATTTTGGAAATCACTGCAACTCCGCAAAAAGTTTCTCTTTTCCTCTTCCCAGCTAGGCGCTAGAACCTCATTTTCTCCACCATTTGAGTAGAGCTTGAGGGCATTGTCCACCGCTTCCTTAAAAGCTAGAGGCTTTTGGAAGGTGATGATATGACCATAGGTCTTACTGGAGTCAAAGATACGGTTGGTTCGACTAAAGGCCTGAATCAAGTCCTGCGGTTGCATGGGCTTTCTGTCGATAAAGAGAGTTGATAGACAAGGGGCATCAAATCCTGTTAAGAGACGATTGACCACGATAACCAAGTCCAACTGCTCATTGCGATAGAGGTATTTATCCTGTTTTCGAGCCAGACGGTTATTGACATCCGTATTAAAGCCACGAAGATCCGCCATGGTAAAGTGAGTATCAAACTCTTGGTTGTAGTCCTCTAAGACCTGCTTCATGTGGTCTTGGTTGGCTCTTGACTCTTCTTCATTTTCCGTAACGGAGTAGGTGATGGTCGCCTTTGGAAAGTCTGGAAGGACCTGCTTGACCCTCTCAGATACCTTGACACGTGTCTGACCAGCCTTGACTCGTTTGAGCAAGTCATAGTAGGCTTGGGCTTGAGGGATGGATTTGACGGTTAGGATGGCATTGTAGGTCTTACCTACTCCCTTTTGGAAGCCTAGCTGTTGGCGGGATTTATTGATAATGGCATCCAAGACTTCCAGCATGTGCTCCTCATTCTCATAGACGCTATCAGGTATTTCATTTTCAGACTGGTCTGTGATGAGGGTATTGCGATAGTCTACCTTAAAGCCTAAGACAGCTCCGTCATGGATGGCTTCCTTGACTGTATACTCATGGAGACGGTCTCCATACTGTTGCTGGGTGGTTTGGGCGAGGTCGCCGACCTGCTGGCGTTTATTTTCCTTAAAGATAGGCGTTCCTGTAAATCCATACCAGAGGGACTGAGGGAAAAAGGCTTTAATGTCTTTTTGTGTTTGTGGTGTCACTGCACGGTGGCATTCATCCACTACAAAGGCCACGCGGAGTCCCTTGATTTTGTCCGCATCTCGTTGGTAAAGGCCTTGGTCAAACTTGCGCATCATAGTGGTGATTTTCTGGATGGTGGTTACCACCACACGCTTATCATTACTACCTAGTCGCTTGACCAAATCATGTGTATTATCCGTCTCATCAATATCAATGACATCATTGGTTGCATAAGAGAGAAAAGATGAAGTGGTCTGTTGGTCCAAGTCCCTGCGGTCAACGACAAAAATCGTCTTTTGGATGGATGGAATCTGGAGGAGATTCCGAGCCACCTTATAAGAAGTCAGGGTCTTCCCTGAACCTGTTGTATGCCAAACATAGCCTGACTCCTGACGGCGCGAAGCTTCCTGCACCGCTTCGATAGCATGGATCTGGTAGGGACGCAAGAGGATGAGAGATTTCTTGCTATCATCAATGACAGAATACTGCATGACCATCTGGTGCGCACGAGGGATAGAAAGGACTTCGTGGGCAAAGCTAGTCAGGTTTGTCACAGGATGATTGTCCTTATCCACCCACTTGGTTAGAAATTGCTTGTTGAGTTTATTTTCCCTAGCTGCAGCGATATAGCGAGTATCTACTTTATTGGTCACAACAAACATCTGCAAGCTAGAGTAGATACCACGGAATTTCCCTTCACGGTCATATTTTTTAATCTGATGAAAGGCATCGATAAATGCTGCTTGGGAACTCTTGAGCTCGATTTGAATCATGGGTAAACCGTTGATGAGAAGAGTAACATCCAGTCTACGGTCTTGGTCCAGAGGATTTACTTTTTCTCTCTGGACTTGATTGACAACTTCATAGCTAGACTTTCCTGCTGCGATATTATCTCGCCAGATAACTGACAAACGGATGGTGCCTAGGCTAGCATCTTCTCTTTGAACCTCAACCTTTGCAATGCCGTTTTCACCGACCAACCACTTAGCAGCATCATAGTAGCTGACAAAGTTTAGTTGGTTCTGAATCTGGCGTTTTTCCTGCTCTGTCAATGGATGGTCTGCCAGCAGAGCAACGTTGTTTTGGGCTAGTTTCTCAAATAAATTGTCCCATAGTTGTTCTTCTGTTTTTAGGTCTTCTCTATAAGTCCATTGGCTTTCACCAGTTACCAGCTGGTTTATCAGTTGTTTTTCTATCTCCAGTTCTGGTTTTACTTGCATCATTCTCTCCTTTAACGATGTTCTACTTTCTTTATTATAACATGTTTATCATTAAATTCCCCCTTCTTTTGCAAAATATGGTATAGTAGAATCATACTATCTATGAGGAGTTTACATGTCACAGGATAAGCAAATGAAAGCTGTTTCTCCCCTTCTACAGCAAGTCATCAATATTTCATCTATCGTGGGGGGAGTCGGCACCTTGATTTTCTGCATCTGGGCCTATCAAGCGGGTGTTTTACAGTCCAAGGAAACCCTATCGGCCTTTATCCAGCAAGCTGGGGTTTGGGGGCCACCACTCTTTATCTTTTTACAGATCCTACAAACCGTTGTACCGATCATTCCGGGAGCTTTGACCTCAGTGGCTGGGGTCTTTATTTACGGCCACATCATCGGAACCATCTATAACTATATCGGCATCGTGATTGGCTGTGCTATTATCTTTTACCTGGTGCGTCTCTATGGAGCTGCCTTTGTTCAGTCGGTCGTCAGCAAGCGCACCTATGACAAGTACATCGGTTGGCTAGATAAGGGCAATCGTTTCGAGCGTTTCTTTATCTTTATGATGATCTGGCCAGTTAGCCCAGCTGACTTTCTCTGTATGCTGGCTGCCCTTACCAAGATGACCTTTAAGCGCTATATGATTATTATCGTTTTGACTAAGCCCTTTACCCTAGTGGTTTATACTTATGGTTTGACCTACATTATTGATTTCTTCTGGCAGATGTTTTGAGAATAGAAAAATCCGTTTGGTTCCCCAAGCGGATTTTTTGTTTGTTTTATTTTGCGACACTCTTAGCAAGGACAAAGTTTCCAAGTGTGGCAGAACCATTACCTGCGACTGCTGGAGTCACGATATAGTCACGCACGTCTGGTACTGGTAGGTAGCCGTTGAGAAGAGCTGTGAATTTCTCACGCACACGGTCCAGCATGTGTTGTTGGGCCATAACCCCGCCACCAAAGACGATCACATCTGGACGGAAAGTCACAGTAGCATTGACCGCAGCCTGAGCGATATAGTAGGCTTGAACATCCCAGACAGAGCTGTTGAGTTCGATGTTTTCGCCACGAACACCTGTACGAGCTTCTAGACTTGGTCCAGCCGCAAAGCCTTCCAAACAGCCCTTGTGGAAAGGACAGACGCCGTTAAATTCTTTTTCTACATCCATTGGGTGTTTAGCCACATAGTAGTGACCCATCTCAGGGTGACCGACACCACCGATAAACTCACCACGTTGGATAACACCTGCACCAATCCCTGTACCGATCGTGTAGTAAACCAAGTTTTCGATACGGCCACCAGCATTGTTACGAGCAACTACTTCACCATAGGCAGAGCTGTTCACGTCTGTGGTGAAATACATGGGTACGTTGAGGGCACGACGAAGGGCACCAAGTAGGTCTACATTTGCCCAGTTTGGTTTTGGAGTCGTTGTGATAAAGCCATAGGTTTTTGAGTTTTTATCGATATCAATGGGACCGAAGGAACCGATGGCAAGACCTGCAAGATTATCGAATTTTGAAAAGAATTCGATGGTTTTATCGATGGTCTCGATAGGAGTTGTTGTAGGAAACTGTGTTTTTTCTACAACATTAAAATTTTCATCTCCGACAGCACAGACAAACTTTGTACCGCCCGCTTCCAAGCTTCCATATAATTTTGTCATGATAAACCTCTTATCTTTGTTTTCTCTATTATAGCACATTTTAAAGGGCTAGATTTCTCAATATTTTAGATTTTCCTCTGTAAATCTTACCATCCAAGTAAAAACGAACAAACATGATATTTGTTCGTTTTGTTTTTAGATTTGATTTTCGAAGAGGATTAGGCTTTCACTTCGATGATAGCGTCACCCTTGACAACTGAACCGCTTGCGACTGGTGTCACAGAAGCGTAGTCTGCTGTGTTGGTTACGATAACCATTGTTGTGTCGTCAAGACCTGCTGTAGCGATTTTGCTTGAGTCAAAGGTTCCAAGAACGTCACCAGCTTTAACCTTGTCGCCTTGAGCAACCTTTTGTTCAAAGCCTTCACCGTTCATAGTCACCGTGTCGATACCAACGTGGATCAAGATTTCAGCTCCATTAGCTGTCTTCAAACCGTAAGCATGTCCTGTAGCAAAGGCAATTGATACTTCTGCATCAGCTGGTGCGTAAACCACACCTTGGCTAGGTTTTACAGCGATCCCTTGTCCCATTGCACCACTTGAAAAGACTGGGTCGTTAACATTCTCAAGGGCAACTACATCCCCAACGATTGGAGTTTGGATTGTTTCACTTTGAGGAGCCACTGGAATGTTACCAGTTGTTTCTTCTTGAACCAAACGTTCTGTCGCTACTTCAGAAGCAACTTCTTTTTCGTCCTCGTAACCAAACATGTAAGTAAGAGCAAAACCAAGAACGAATGATACAGCTACCATAAGAAGGTATTGGAACAATTGACCGTTACCAACGTACAACATTGTACCAGGGATGATGGTGATACCATTACCAGTACCAGCAAGTCCAAGGATAGAAGCCAATCCACCACCGATAGCACCAGCGATCAATGAAAGGAAGAATGGTTTACGGAAGCGCAAGTTTACCCCGAAGATAGCAGGCTCTGTAATACCGAGGAAGGCAGAAAGAGCAGCTGGGAAAGCAAGTGTTTTCAGTTTAGGATTTTTCGTTTTAACACCAACGGCAACTGTCGCAGCACCTTGAGCTGTCATCGCTGCAGTGATGATGGCGTTGAATGGATTCACATGGTCAGCAGCAAGCAATTGAACTTCAAGCAAGTTGAAGATGTGGTGTACACCTGATACGACGATTAATTGGTGAACCCCACCGATGACCAAACCACCAAGACCAAATGGCAAGGCAAGAATCGCTTTTGTTCCGAGAAGGATATAGTTTTCAACAACGTGGAAGACTGGTCCGATAACAAAGAGTCCAAGGATAGACATGACCAAAAGTGTCACGAATGGAGTCACCAAGAGATCCAAGACATCTGGAACTACTTTTCGGAGAGCTTTTTCAAACTTGGCTCCGACCACCCCAATGATGAAGGCTGGAAGAACAGAACCTTGCAAACCAACAACAGGAATGAAGCCAAAGAAGTTCATAGCTGTTACTTCACCACCTGATGCTACAGCCCAAGCGTTTGGAAGTGAACCAGAAACCAGCATCATACCAAGGACGATACCAACGGCTGGATTTCCACCGAATACGCGGAAGGTTGACCATACAACCAAACCTGGCAGGATGATGAAGGCTGTATCTGTTAAGATCTGACTATATGTTGTCACATCATCTGGAAGTGTCATTCCAAGAGCATTCAAGAGACCACGAAGACCCATGAAGAGACCAGTTGCTACGATAACTGGGATGATTGGCACGAAGACGTCACCGAAAGTACGGATAGCACGTTGGAACCAGTTTCCTTGTTTCGCAGCTTCTGCTTTCATGTCATCTTTAGAAGAGGTTGACAAACCGAGTGCAACCACTTCGTCGTACATCTTGTTTACTGTACCAGTACCAAAGATGATTTGGTATTGGCCTGAGTTAAAGAAAGCTCCTTGAACTTTATCCAAGTTCTCAATCACTTCCTTCTTGATTTTCCCTTCATCTTTGACCATGACACGTAGACGGGTCGCACAGTGGGCAACACTGTTGACATTTTCACGTCCGCCAAGGGCTTCGATGACTTTTTTTGCAATATCCTGATTGTTCATTTGCAAAAATCTCCTTATAAAATTTTGTAAAGTGTTTGAAAGCGATTTTATTCGCCCTACGACTATTATTTTATCATGTTTCTAAAATATGTCAAGCGTTTTGCAGAAATTTTTATTCCCTATCTTTTTTCTCTGATTATTTTTGCTCGTTTTTGAGGGAAATTCTCTTTTTACTCAAAAAAATATCTTTATACTTGAGGAATCAAGGTTTTTATTTACATTTCCTTTCATTTTTTCGTGAAAATTTGCCAGATTCCCTTTACTTGTTTTATGGCAATCGTTTGACATATTTTTCTTTTTTTTAACATAAAAGACTTGCTTTTTTTGCCGAAAACGTTTACTATTAATAATAGAATAGAACTCTTAGGGAGGAAAGATAAAATGGAATGGACAACTGAGCGCCGTTATAGACGCTATGAAGACTGGTCTAATGATGAAATCAAGCAAATCAAGGAAAAGATGGCACAATCTCCTTGGCATACTCGTTACCATGTTGAGCCTAAAATGGGGCTTCTCAATGATCCAAATGGCTTTTCTTATTTTGATGGCAAATGGATTCTCTTTTACCAAAACTTCCCCTTCGGTGCAGCCCATGGGTTGAAGTCTTGGGTGCAGCTTGAAAGTGATGATTTAGTGCACTTCACAGAAACTGGAGTCAAAGTTTTGCCAAATACTCCATTGGATAGCCACGGTGCCTACTCTGGTTCTGCCATGCAGTTTGGCGATCAGTTGTTCCTATTTTATACTGGAAATGTCCGTGATGAAAATTGGATTCGTCACCCTTACCAGATTGGTGCTCTGATGGATAAGAATGGCAAGATTACAAAGATTGACAAGATCTTGATTGACCAGCCATCAGACTCTACTGATCACTTCCGTGACCCACAAATTTTTAACTTCAAGGGTCAATATTATGCCATCGTCGGTGGACAGGACTTGGAGAAAAAAGGCTTCGTCCGTCTCTACAAGGCTGTGGACAATGATTATACAAACTGGCAAGCAGTTGGCGACCTTGACTTTGCTAACGACCGTACTGCCTACATGATGGAATGTCCAAATCTGGTCTTTGTAGGGGAGCAACCTGTCCTTCTCTACTGCCCACAAGGATTGGATAAGAGTGTTCTAGACTATGATAATATCTATCCAAACATGTACAAAATCGGGACTTCCTTTGCTCCTGAAAATGCCAAAATGGTCGATGTGTCTCCATTGCAAAATCTAGACTATGGTTTTGAAGCCTATGCAACTCAAGCCTTCAATGCTCCAGATGGACGTGCATTGGCAGTAAGTTGGCTTGGGTTACCAGATGTTTCCTACCCATCTGACCGTTTTGACCACCAAGGAACCTTCTCATTGGTCAAAGAACTCACTATCAAAGATGGCAAACTCTACCAATACCCTGTCGCAGCCGTCAAAAAACTTCGTTCTTCTGAAGAGGCCTTCTCAAATCGTACTCAAACCAATAACACCTATGAACTCGAGCTCAACTTGGAGGCCAATAGCCAAAGCGAGATTGTCTTGCTCGCTGATAAAGAAGGCAAGGGGCTTTCCATCCACTTTGACCTTGTCAATGGACAGGTGACAGTGGATCGTAGTCAGGCTGGTGAACAGTACGCCCAAGAATTTGGTACTACTCGTTCTTGCCCTATCGATAACCAAGCTACTACTGCCACTATCTTCATCGATAAGTCAGTCTTTGAAATTTTCATCAATAAAGGAGAAAAAGTATTTTCTGGTCGTGTCTTCCCACATGCGGACCAAAATGGTATCCTGATCAAGTCTGGAAACCCAACCGGAACTTACTATGAATTAGATTATGGTCGCAAAACTAACTGATGTCGCAAAACTTGCAGGCGTCAGCCCCACTACCGTCTCACGGGTCATCAATAAAAAGGGTTATCTATCTGAGAAAACCATTCAAAAGGTAAATGAAGCCATGCGAGAATTGGGCTACAAACCCAACAATCTGGCTCGAAGCCTCCAAGGAAAATCTGCCAAGTTGATTGGACTTATTTTCCCAAACATCAGTCATGTCTTTTATGCTGAGTTGATTGACAAGTTGGAACACCAACTCTTCAAGAATGGCTACAAGACCATCATCTGTAACAGCGAACACGACTCTGAAAAAGAACGGGAGTACATTGAAATGCTGGAGGCCAACCAGGTCGATGGTATCATTTCTGGAAGTCACAACTTGGGAATCGAAGACTACAATCGCGTGACGGCACCGATTATTTCCTTTGACCGAAATCTATCACCAGACATCCCTGTCGTCTCCTCTGACAACTACGGTGGCGGGGTCCTCGCCGCCCAGACTCTGGTTAAGACTGGAGCTCAGTCTATCATCATGATTACAGGAAATGACAATTCCAACTCACCGACTGGACTGCGCCACGCTGGCTTTGCCTCTGTTCTCCCGAAAGCACCTATTATCAATGTTTCGAGTGACTTTTCGCCCGTCCGAAAAGAAATGGAAATCAAGAACATCTTGACCCATCAGAAACCAGATGCCATCTTTGCTTCGGATGATTTGACAGCTATCCTAGTGATCAAAATTGCTCAAGAGCTGGGAATTCCTGTTCCTGAAGAGCTCAAGGTCATCGGTTATGATGGGACTTACTTTATCGAGAACTACTATCCTCACCTGACAACGATTAAGCAACCTATGAAAGAGATTGCCCACCTCACTGTCGATCTCCTCTTGCAGAAGATTGAAGGCAAGGAAGTTGCGACAACTGGTTACTTCTTACCAGTCACCCTATTACCAGGAAAAAGTATTTAAGTACAAAAAACTCAGACGAATTCGTCTGAGTTTTTTATGATCTTAAGTTTTCGAGATAGCGCTGGGCTGTCTCTAAGTTAAAGGTTTTATCTGCGATGAGGCGCTCAACGAGGGGAGCAACTTCGGACTCACTAGCACCTGCTAGAAGAGCTAGGGATTTGGCCTGCAATTTCATGTGGCCTTGCTGGATGCCCGTACTGACCAAGGCTTTGAGGGCCGCAAAGTTTTGGGCAAGACCGATGGACACGATAATCTGAGCCAATTCCTTAGCTGAAGGATTTCCCAGTAGTTCATGACTGAGGGCTACACGAGGGTTGAGACCGATAGAGCCACCCTTGGTCGCTACCGGCATGGGTAAGGTCATCTCACCGACCAATTCTTCTCTTTCCATGTCCAGCGTCCATTGACTAAGAGCTTGATAGCGTCCATCTCGACTGGCAAAGGCATGGGCCCCAGCTTCGATGGCACGCCAGTCATTACCAGTGGCTATCAAAATGGCATCAATACCATTAAAAATCCCTTTATTATGAGTAGCTGCTCGGTAGGGATCAGCCTGCGCAAACTGGCTAGCCAAGGCTATTTTCTCCGCAATTTCTCGTCCTTGATCCTTTTGAGGGTTCAAGTAGCGAAAGGCGATACGACAGCTTGCAGTCACCAGAGAATCGGTCGCGTAGTTAGACAGGATCCCCATGAGACTCTGTCCTTGACTGAGTTCTTCTAAGACTGGCTTCAAGGCTTCCAGCATGGTGTTGAGCATATTGGCTCCCATGGCTTCCTGGGTATCGACATGGAGATAAACAACGAGAAAGTCTGTTTCACCTTTGATCTGCTCTACATGCAAATCACGCGCCCCGCCACCACGTTTGACGATAGAAGGATAGGCTTGATTGGCAAGTTCCAAGAGTTCGGCTTTCTTGCTGGCAATCTTCTCTTGCGCTAGCTCTGGATCAGCAACTTGATAAAGGGCTACCTGCCCAATCATCTGGCGCTCATGTACTTGAGCAGTAAAGCCACCTGCTCGCTTGATGATTTTGCTGGCATAGCTGGCCGCAGCAACCACGGACGGTTCTTCTGTCACATAGGGAACTGTGTAGTCCTGACCATTCACCACAAGCTCTGGAATGATGGAATAAGGAAGAGAAAAAGTTCCTACCACATTCTCACTCAGCTGGTCTGCAACTGCCAAGCTGACTTGTTCATCCTGCTCGAGACTCGTTTGCTTTTCAGGACTAAGGAGCGCCTGAGCTTTCAGTAACTCAAGGCGCTCATGGTATGATTTTTTAGAAAATCCATTCCAACTTATCTTCATTATTTTTCAACCTTGCTATAACGACGTTGGTGGTCGACAATTTCCACCAAGGCATAGTCTTGATTTTCATAAGCTGCAAATTGGGCTGAACCGGATTCATCCAACTGTACCTCTTCGAAGAAGACTTTTTCATAGTCTGTAACGGATAAGACTGTACGCTGCTGGAGTTTGCTCAAGCGCTCTTTGTCGAGATAAGCTTCATAACCTTCGACCAATTCACCACTAAAGAACTCTGAAACCGCTCCACTTCCGTAACTGTAGAGGGCAATTTTATCGCCAGCCTTCAAAGTCTCTGCATTTTCTAAAAGGGAGAGAAGGCCGAGGAAGAGGGAACCTGTATAGATATTCCCAATCATCTGACTGTAGAGAATGGATTTGTCAAAGTTTTCTTGCAAACTATCCTGCTTCTCCTGAGATAGAGTCTTGTCCATCATCTTGCGCAAGCCTTTTAGGGCCAGCTTAGGATAAGGCAAGTGGAAACAGATGGCCGCAAAGTCACCCATGGTCCAATCGTAACGCTTCTTGTATTCATCCCAAGTCGTCATGAGACTGTCCAGATACTGCTGGGTTGAATAGACACCATTGACATAAGGAGTCGTTGAATAGTTTGGACGCCAGAAATCCATGATGTCGCGTGTTTGGGCAACATTATCATTGTTAAAGGCCATGATGCGTGGATTCTGGGTGATCAACATCGCCACACTTCCAGCACCCTGAGTTGGCTCACCTGGAGTTGCCACACCATACTTGGCAATATCACTGGCAATGACCAAAACCTTAGACTCTGGAGAATTTTCTACATGCAATTTAGCATAATGAAGGGCAGCTGTCGCTCCATAGCAGGCTTCTTTGATTTCAAAGCTACGGGCGAAAGGCTGAATGCCTAACAAGCCATGAACAAAGACTGCCGCTGCCTTACTCTGGTCAATCCCTGACTCGGTCGCCACGATGACCATATCGATTTCTTCTTTTTCTTTGTCTGTTAGAATAGAGTTGCTTGCACTAGCTGCCAAGGTAACAATGTCCTCAGTCAGTGGCGCAATACTAATTTCATTTAACAAGAGCCCCTTGCTAAATTTTTCGGGGTCAACTCCCCTAGCTTCTGCTAAGTCTTGTAATTTCAAGACATATTGACTGGTCGCAAAACCAATCTTATCAATACCGATTGTCATATTTACCTCTGTTTTTTCATTCATTGTAAAAAATCGTCTCATTCTATTTTATCACAAATAGGGACAAAAGAGAGAAAAAAGACTTGATTCAACAAATCAAGTCTTTGCTTTGACTGCATTAGGAAGAGATTCCTCGTTGTTTTCGGATGTAGTAATATAGCTTTAGAATCACCGTTCCACTTGCCATTCCAATAGAAATAACGAGGGCTAACATAACCACCAAAGTCGCACTGGCAATAGCATGGCTGTAATCGCCTGTCACAAAGAAAGCTGTCGTTCGATAGGATAAATAACCCGGCACCAAGGGGGCAAGAATGGCCAAGACAAAAACTACCGCTGGTGTCTTATAGACAATACTTAAAATCTGGCTGATGCAAGAGCCAATTACTGCTGCGATAAAGGTCGCGACAATAACATTGGTTGGTTCTTTGAGCACGAGATAGAGGAGCCAAACGCCCATTCCCAAAATACCACCAGGTAGGAGCATGGAGCGTTGAACATTCAGTACGATTAGAAAGGTGATAATGGCGAGTAAACTCGCCACTGCTTGGAGCAAAATACTTGTTAGAGTCATCTTATGTCATCAAAACCAGGGCGACAGAGGTGCCAGCCCCTAAAGCGAGGGTGATGAGCAAAGATTCAAACATCTTGCTCATACCAGAGTTGATATGGTTGGTCATGATATCCCGTACCGCATTTGTCAGAGCAATCCCTGGAACAAAGGGCATGACCGCTCCTGCTATAATCAGGTCTGCCGTCGAAGGAAATCCTGTATAACGTGCCCAGAACTGGGCGATCAATCCGAAAACAAAGGCACCCGCAAAGGCCGTTACAAAAGGAATGCGGACAAACTTCTCTACGTAGAGAGAGAAGGCAAATCCAAATAAGGTCGCAATAGCTGCGCCAAAAGCGTCATAAACATTGCCCCCAAACATAATCGAGAAGAAAGGGGCACTGAGGGTCGCTGCTACGGTCACTTGGAACTTGGTATAAGGAAGGGCTTGATTGCCGATTTCTTTCAGCTTTTTAAAGGCTGTCGAGAGATCAATCTGCCCTCCGACAAGCTCCCGTGATACTTGGTTGACATCGCAAACTTTTTCAATGTTATAAGAGGATGAGGTCACCCGTTTCATCCGAGAAATATTGGTGTTTTCGATAGAAAAGAAAATAGCCGCGGGCATGGCAAGAACATTGCAATCCATTATTCCCTGCGAATGGGCAATACGGATCATAGTATCCTCAACCCGATGAATCTCTGAGCCACTTTTCAGGAGAATGGTTCCTGCTAGCATAATCACATCAATGACGGCATTTAACTCTCTCGATTCGTCCATTTTCTCCTCCTTTTTTCTACTCCCTATATTTTATCACAAAATCTTGTGAAAAAAAATCTTTGTCATGAAATCATGACAAAGATTCGTCTAATCTCGAGAACTTTCGTGGTTTCCTTCACCGTTTGGTTGATTCGTTGGAGGATTGTTACCTTGTTGATTTCCTTGTTGGTTCCCCTGGTTTGGACTTGTAGGAGAACCTTGGTTCCCACGTTGGGCAGGATTAGAGGATGAAGTTGATGGTGGTGTTTTTGGTTTGTAGATGGAAAGTTTGATACGCGTACTTGCAAGATCAACCAGTTCTCCTGCTCTTGGCGTTTGACTTACAACAGTTCCTTCTGCCGTTCCTTCAGGAGCAGTCGATACTTCTACAACCTCAATATTTGCTTCCTTCACACCGACAATCTGAGTCAAGTTATTCTTTGTAAACTCGAGACTTGAACCGATGTAGTTCGGCATGCTGACACTAGTCACCTTCTTAGCCACTGTTAAGGTAATCGTAGTGGCTTTTGAGAGATCATAGGTCGAACCCGATGCAGGGGTCTGTCTGAGGACGGTTCCAGGTTCGCTTTCGCTGGATTCTTCCTCTTCCATCTTGATTAGATTTTCAGGAACTTTCTTCTCCTTGAGTTCGGCTACGACATCCGTATACTTACGTCCGACATAATTGCTCAATTGGAAGGATTGCTTACCAGAAGAAACAATCAAATTGACCTTGGTTCCTTCTTTTCGGCCACTACCAGCTTCTGGATCCGTTCGAATAACACGTCCTTCTGCTACTGTATCGCTAGCTTCTGACTTTTCTTCACCGGCTTCAAACTTGGATTTTTTAAGAGCTTCCTTAGCCTCTGCAACGGTTTGTCCAGCTACATCAGGAATAGAAATCGTTGCTGGTGTTCTTGACAAAATCCAGACCAAAGAGGCTGCAACCAATAGAAGACTAGCCAAAAGAATCATATAGCGAGCCTTAAACTTCCGTTTCTTGGCTGGTTTTGGCGCTGGAGCCGGCTCTGCTACTGGTTGAGTTGGTTTCTTTGGCTGAGGGCGTTCTTCTTGCGCCGGAGCTTTAGGAATAGATGTCAGTGTACTTTGTGGAACTTTAGGCAAAGTCTTAGTGTCTGCCTTACTCGCATCGTCAAAGACCAGTTTCGGTTCATTGCGACGATTATAAGACAAGCTAGTTGACAAGTCCACATACATTTCTGAAACAGACTGATAACGATCTGACAGCTTCTTAGCAGTTGCCTTGATGACAACATTTTCTAAAGCCTGAGGGACAGATGGGTTTTCAGCTATGACGGACGGAAGTGGCTTCTGGAAATGCTGGAGGGCAATGGTCACCGCACTATCCCCATCATAAGGGATATGTCCCGTCAGCATCTCATAGAAGATAATCCCCATTGCATAGATATCACTCTGGAAGGTCGCTTTAGAACCACGCGCTTGTTCAGGTGATAAATAATGAACAGAGCCTAACATTGAGTTTGTCTGAGTCAGACTAGTCTCCGCAAAGGCTACGGCAATCCCAAAGTCCGTGACCTTAGCTGTTCCGTCAGGCGTCAAGAGGATATTTTGAGGTTTCAAATCACGGTGAACAATTCCTCGAGTATGGGCTAAGCGCATGGCCAAGAGGATTTGCCCCATGATCCGAACTGCTTCTTCATTTGAAAGAGGATAGTGTTCTTTAATATAACGCTTGAGGTCAAGGCCTGCTACGTATTCCATAGCTAGGTACTGTTGACCGTCTTCCTCACCAATATCTGTTATCCGAACGATATGAGGATGGTCCAGATCCGCCATGGCCCTCGCTTCACGCTGGAAACGTGCCACAGCAATCGGGTCCGTCTGGTAGTTGGTCCTCAGGACCTTCACTGCCACTTCTTCCCCGTCTAGGATCAAATCCTTGGCCAAGTAAACATCTGCCATGCCTCCTCGACCAATCTGCTTGACAATCCGATACCGCCCGGCAAAAATCTTGCCGATTTGGATCATTCTGCTGCCTCCTCGTTCATGTAAACAAGGGCAACCGTAATGTTGTCTAAACCTCCTGCATTGTTAGCGAAGCGAATGAGGGTTGCCGCCTTGTCTGCTAGGGAAATATCGCTGGTTACGATATCATAAATCTCGCTTGCCGAAATCATATTGGTCAAACCATCACTATTGAGCAAGAGATAATCTCCTGACTCCAGTGTAATCATCCCAAAATCTGGCTGGATTTCATCTTTTTGTCCGATAGACTGGGTGATGATATTCTTTTGAGGGTGAGTTTCTGCTTCTTCTGGAGTCAATTGACCAGCCTTGAGCAATTCATTGACCAAAGAATGGTCACTTGTCAACTGGTGGTATTCTTCTCCACGAATCAAACCGATACGAGAATCTCCAATGTGAGCATAGATGGCTTGGTTGTCAATAAACGCAACAGCTTCTAGCGTTGTTCCCATGCCTCTGTAGGCTTCGTCCTGACCTAGTTGATGAATTTTTTGATTTTCAATCTCCAGGTAGTGGGCAAACCACTCACGAACTTCATTGACTGAGTCAATTTGGGTATCCACCCAAGCCACACCGAGGTCTGTGACCGCCATCTCACTAGCGATATTTCCTGCACGGTGTCCTCCCATCCCGTCAGCCAAGATGATCATAGTGCGTCCTGCTCGGTTGACAAAGTGATTGACATAGTCCTGATTATTTGTCCGTTTCTGACCAACATCTGTTAATAATGCTATTTCCATTGTGTCAGTTCCTTCCTATTCTGATATCTTGCGAAATTGGCTGATAAAGAATCCATCACTTCCATACAATTCAGGAGTGATCAGGATGCAGCCATCTTTCAGGATATCTTTACATTCGTGTTCTAGTTTAACCTGATCGAACTCGGGATGACTTTCTAAAAACGCCTCAACGACTTGAAAGTTCTCCTCAGAGACAATAGTACAGGTACTATAAATTATTATACCACCTTTTCGTAGCGTTTGACAAACACTACCTAATATTTCCAGCTGAATTTCCTGTAAGGATGTAAAATCTGCTGTTTCTTTATTGTATTTGATGTCTGGTTTGCGACGTAAAAGTCCAATTCCAGAACAGGGAGCATCTACTAAAATCTTATCAAAAGAGTCCCGACCGAAAAACTCATGCACTTTTCTGGCATCCAATTTTTGCGTTTGCACTCGATCTGCCACACCCAGACGCTCCGCATTTTCTTGGATCAAGTCCAACTTATGATCATAAAGATCCAAAGCCGTCACCTTACCAGATATGAGGTAAGAAGCCATATGGGCTGTTTTTCCACCCGGAGCGGCACAGGCATCCAGAACCTGTTCATCACCTTGTAGATCAAGAGTCGGAGCAACCAATTGACTGGACTCGTCTTGGATGGTAATGGCTCCATCCGCAAACAAATCATGGCCTGCAAAGTGGCCTTGCTCCTTGACCAGACCAGTGGCCGCCAAAGGGGAATCAGTCGCCTCTAACAAAGCTTTGATTTCCTCTTTTCGGCTCAAGTTGGTCACCCGGATGCTGGCTTTGTTGCGCACCAAGAGACTTTTAAAGATGGCTTGTGCTCGCTCTTCACTGTATTCTTCCTTGAGTTTAGACACGAGCCAAACTGGGAGAGAATAGGCAATGGAATCACGCTTATTTTTTCGTTTGATGCTGTCAATATCTGGCCAACCTTCTCGCAAGATACGACGAAGGACGGCGTTGACCAATTTCTCACTGCCTTTTTTACGGGCTTTGGCCAGCTCTACCGCTTCATTGACTACAGCGTGATTAGGAATCTTATCCAGATACCGAAGTTGGTAGGCGCTCAGAAGGAGCAGGATATAGAGCCAGTTATCTAGCTTATCTCGGTCTTGAATAAAGTGGGACAGATACCATTCAAGAGTGAGTTTGCGGGCTACCGTTCCGTAGACAATCTCTGTCACCAAACCCTTGTCTACTGCTGAGAGGTGACTGCCCTTTAGGTGTTTATTTAAGACAATATTGGAGTATGCTTGATTGACAAAAACATCCTCTAACACTGCTAGAGCTAGATTTCTAGCCGTTTCTACTTTAGTCACCAAATAGTTCTCCTACAATCAATGTCCGTCCAACTCCGTTGAGAAAGGAAGCAATGTCCATCTTAGGCTTACCTGCTGGCTGGACTTGCTTGAGAGATAGAGCTCCTTCAGCCGCTGCAACGATTAATTCTTTCTTGCCAATAGAGAGGATCTCACCTGGAGCTCCCTGACCTTCTACTGGTAGGGCTTCATAAATCTTAAAGCGGTCTCCCTTGAGAAAAGTGTGGGCAACAGGCCATGGATTCATCCCTCTGATTTGGTTAAAGAGTTGACGGTTAGTCTTATTCCAGTCCAATTTTTCTTCCTCTGGTTTGATATTTGGCGAGAAAGTGACCTGGCTTGGGTCCTGAGGCACAGGTTTGATCTCCCCGGCAATATAGCCAGGCAAAGTGTCCAAAAGCAAGTCACGGCCAACAATCGCTAATTTCTCAAACAAGGTGCCGACATTATCCTCATCAGTGATAGGAATGCTACGACGGGAAATCATATCCCCTGCATCCATTTCCTTGACCATCTCCATAATGGTCACACCAGCTTCCTCATCCCCTTGAATCAAGGCATAATGAATGGGCGCGCCACCACGGTGTTTTGGAAGGAGGGAAGCGTGAACGTTGACCGCAAAGTCCATACTATCAAGGAGTTTACTTGGGAGAAACTGCCCAAACGCAGCAGTGATAATCCCATCTGCTCCTAGCTTCATAATAGCTTCCATCTCTGGACTTCCAGATAATTTTTCAGGCTGGTAGATAGGAAGGCCTGCTTCTTTGGCAGCCTGCTTGACTGGGGTTTCTTGGATTACTTTTTTACGGCCGACAGCGCGGTCTGGCTGGGTCACAACAGCTAGAATCTCGTAACGAGCATCTGATAACAACCCCTTCAAAACTGTTGCTGAAAAGTCGGGTGTCCCCATAAAGATTAGTTTTGTCATTTCTTCTCCTTCTTATAAAAATTGTTGCGGTTCGTGGTCAATACTGAGACGAAGCTCGCTATTTTCCCGTTCTTGAGTCAAGGCCAAGACCTGGTTGAGAGTCGGTCCCAGCTCATCTTCTAAACGGTATTTAATTAAAATCTGGTAATGATAAAGGTTGTGGGTACGAGCAATGGGTTTTGGCGTTGGTCCAAGGATTTTACTAGTTTCCGATAAACCTGAGCGCAAAATTCCCATAACTTCATAGGCACGCTTGACAACCTCTTCTTCTTTCTTGTGAGAGAGAGTAATCCCAATAGTGAAATAATAAGGCGGATAGCCGAGTTGACGCCTAATACTCATTTCATAGGCGTAAAAACCTTCATAGTCCTGTTCCTTGGCAAAACGAATGGCATAGTGCTCCGGATTGTATGACTGGATCAAGACCTGCCCTGCTTTTTCCGCACGACCTGCACGGCCTGCCACCTGGGTTAAGAGTTGGAAGGTTCTCTCAGAAGAACGGAAATCAGGCAAGTTCAAGGCCGTATCCGCATTGAGGACTCCGACTAGGGTCACATTTGGAAAATCTAAGCCCTTAGCAATCATCTGAGTTCCCAGCAAGATATCTGCTTCCCCTCGGCCAAACTGGTCAAGAAGAGCTTGGTGACTGCCTTTCTTACGGGTCGTATCCACATCCATGCGCAGAATACGAGCCTGAGGAAAAAGTTCTGCTAGCTCATCATAAGCCTTTTGAGTCCCTGTCCCATAGTAACGAATACTGCGACTCTGACAGTTGGGACAGACATGAGGAATTCCCTTCGAAAAGCCACAGTAATGGCAGTTCATGGTCTTGGTATCCATGTGGAGAGTCAGAGAAATGTCACAGTTGGGACAACTATCCACCGTCCCACACTCCCGACACATAACAAAGCTAGAATAACCCCGACGGTTGAGCATGAGGACTACCTGCTCTTTTTTATCCAGGCGATCTTGAATGGCCTCTAGCAAAGGAGGCGTAAAGTTTGACGTCTCATTCTGCCCGATATAGTCACGAAAGTCAATCACTTGAACCTCAGGAATAGTGGCTAAAGGATTGGCCCGTTGGGTCAGACGTAAGTGTTGATAGACACCTTTTCCAGCTCGCGCACGGCTCTCTAAGCTCGGTGTTGCCGAACCAAGGACCAGGGCTGCTTGATTGTACTGGGCCCGTAGAATGGCGACCTCTCTAGCATGATAACGGGGATTGCTGTCTTGTTTATAGCTGGCTTCATGCTCTTCATCGATAATCATGACACCCAGGTTTTTAAGTGGAGCAAAGATAGCTGATCGAGCGCCAACAACAACTTGAGCTTCTCCACGCTCGACCTTGCGCCATTCGTCGTACTTTTCACCATTGGACAGGCCTGAGTGGAGAATGGCTACTTTCTCGCCGAAACGAGCAATAAAACGCTCCGTCATTTGTGGCGTCAGAGAAATCTCAGGTACCAGTAAAATGGCTGTCTTGCCCTTGTCCAAGGCCCCTTGGATGATCTGCAAGTACACCTCCGTTTTCCCGCTTCCTGTAATTCCTTGAAGAAGGAACGGAGGCTGTTGACCGCCAATAGCACTGACAACCGCATCGCGAGCCTGACTTTGCTCTAGATTAAGCTCCAAAGGTCTACTGGCTTCAATACCTTCGAAATAAGCGGCTGAGCGTTGCACTTCCTTTTGGACTAGGGTTAGAGCTCCTTGCTCCACAAAGAAGTTGACTTGCTCGCGTGAGTAGGACTCTAACAAACTAGCCAGAGGAGCACTCTCAGGATGAGACAGCAAATAGTCTCTCAGCTCTGCCTTTTTCTTAGCACGCGCAGAAATCTCAATCTGCTCTAGCTGAGTAGAATCAAGCTCATACCAAGACTGGGTCTTGACCTTCTTTTGATCGACTGCCTGGTATTCTAAACGGAGTAGCCCTTTTCTAGTCAAGCGCATCATTTCTGCCTGTTTGGCCAAATCTAGAGAAGAAAAGGCGAGCGAATCTTCTGAACCAAACAGACGCTCTCGGTCTGCCTGGCTTAGACCTTCCAGAGGATAGAGAATCTTATCATAACTGGAGTTTAAAAATCCTGGCAACATAGCTTTTAGAATGGAGATTTTATAAGAAAAGACAGACTTGCGTAACTCCTCAGCCAGCCAGAGTTGCTCTTGAGTCAAGACGGGAGAAAAGTCTAGCACCTCTGCAATCTCCTTCAAGTCCTGACCTTCCATCTCTTCATCCAACTGGGACTCCAGGCCTAGCACAATTCCTTGGATCAAACGATTGCCTTTGCCAAAAGGCACATGAACCCGCACACCGACTTCCAGCATCTCTACAAATTCCTCAGGGACCTTATAACTATAGGGCTGGTCCGTCTGCATAAGGGGAACATCTACGATAATCTTTGCGATTGCCATCTTCTCACCTCCTCCTTGTCAGTAAATTCTTGCAATAGAAAAAATAAGATTGAGTCCCCCCAACCTTAAATTTTTTCACCATCTTCTTTTTCTTTAGCAATTTGCTCTTTGATTTTCTTTTCTTCTTCTTCTTTGCGGCGTTTTTCTTCTTCGATACGGAGACGAACCGCTTCACGTTTTCCTTCTGGATCTGGGTGAATGGTTACATTTCCTGACTCGATTTCTTCCAAAGCGCGAAGAGTTGATTTTTCAGACTTAAACTCTTGAGTTGCTGGCGCACCGGCTTCTAGTTCGTGGGCACGCTTTGCTTCCAAGATTACGAGTGAATATTTTGATGGCACCTTGTCTAGCAAGGTATCAATAGAGGGTTTTAACATCATTTGCTTGTACCTGTTTCCTATAGTTTATCGAGTAGTTGGAGATTTTGGCAACATCTCCTGGTAGTGACCAATGACACGGTCCACACGGAAGTGTTCTGCTTCGATCACACGCTTGACACGTTCAGCAGCGAGGGGCACCTGATCGTTGACAATGGCATAATCATACTCACGCATGAGGGCAATTTCTTCCTTGGCTTTTTGGATTCGTTGGGCAATCACTTCTGCGCTATCTGTTCCACGACCTACCAAACGATCTTGCAATTCATCCAAATCTGGTGGCGTTAGAAAGATAAAGACAGCATCTGGAACCTTTTTCTTAACCTGAAGGGCTCCTTGGACTTCAATCTCAAGAAAGACATCGATCCCCTTGTCCAGAGTTTCATTGACATAGGTCAGAGGAGTTCCATAGTAGTTACCGACATATTCTGCATATTCCAACATCTGACCTTGACGGATCAGCTCTTCGAACTCTTCACGAGTACGGAAGAAATAGTCCACTCCATCCACTTCACCAGGACGTTGCGCACGCGTCGTCATCGATACAGAGTATTGAAATTGATTCTCAGAACTCTCAAAAATCTCTCTTCTAACCGTTCCTTTCCCAACTCCTGAAGGACCAGAAAAAACGATTAGCAAGCCTCGGTCTGCCATTATGTCTCCTTTAGTTAGTCTGTGAAATAAAGTAAAATTTCTCTCGGATACTGATGATAGCGTCAGTTATCCTTCTACAGTCTTTCTATCTAGTGTAACAAAAAAGCAGTAATATTTCAACTGCTCTTTCTTATTTATTTAGCATAATCTACTGCACGAAGTTCGCGGATCACGGTTACCTTGATATTCCCTGGGTAATCGAGATTATTTTCAATTTTCTCACGAACTTTGTGAGCCAAGATTGTGACTTTGTCGTCCTTGATTTGTCCTGGATTAACCATGATACGGATTTCACGTCCTGCTTGAAGGGCAAAGCTATTTTGCACTCCTTCAAAGCCATTGGCGATTTCTTCCAAATCATGGAGACGCTTGATATAGCTTTCAAGAGACTCGCTACGAGCACCTGGACGCGCTGCACTCAAGGCATCTGCTGCAGCAACGATCACTGCAATGACGCTTTCGGCTTCGACATCACCGTGGTGGCTAGCAATAGTATTCACTACAACTGGGTGTTCCTTGTACTTACGAGCCAATTCCGTACCAATCTCAACGTGGCTACCTTCAACCTCGCGGTCAATAGCTTTCCCGATGTCGTGAAGGAATCCAGCACGACGGGCAAGAGCTGCATTTTCACCAAGTTCACTGGCGATGATA
This sequence comes from bacterium, assembly GCA_905221305.1. GTDB lineage: Bacteria > Bacillota > Bacilli > Lactobacillales > Streptococcaceae > Streptococcus. The sequence continues at coordinate 138,962 of CAJNCO010000001.1, read as the reverse complement.
CCAGATAACTTAGCAACCTCAATCGAATGACGCAAGACATTTTGTCCATATGAAGTACGGAACTGCAAGCGTCCCATGATCTTCATCAAGTCTGGATGAAGGTTTGGCGCACCAATCTCATAGGCAGCAGCCTCACCGTATTCACGGATTTTATTGTCAATCTCCTGACGGTTTTTCTCCACCAACTCCTCGATACGAGCTGGGTGGATGCGGCCATCCTTGAGCAACATTTCCATGGTCATACGAGCAATTTCACGACGAATCGGATCAAATCCTGACAAGGTTACCACTTCTGGCGTGTCATCGATGATGACATCTACCCCTGTCAAACTTTCAAAGGTACGAATATTACGCCCTTCACGACCGATAATGCGCCCCTTCATGGTATCATCTGGTAGGTGAACTGTCGAGTTTGTTGACTCTGCTACATAGTCACCAGCGATACGCTGCATAGCCTGAACCAAGATATCTTTGGCAATCTTGTCTGAACGTTCCTTCACCTCTTGCTCAGCCTCACGAATGCGACTAGCAATTTCCTTGCTCAAGTTTTCCTCTGTTTGAGCCAAGATAATATCTCGAGCCTCAGTTTGGGAAAGGGAACTGATACGTTCAAGTTCAGCTTCTTTTTGTCTTTCGACTTCCTCTAATTGCTCTTCACGTGCATCAAGGTTTTTTGCTCTATCAGAAATACTTTGTTCTTTTTGTTCAAGTGTTTTTTCTTTGTTCGTCAAATTGTCGTCTTTGCGGTCAAGGCTCGTAGCTCTCTCCGTCAAACGACTTTCAATTTGCTTGAGCTCCTGACGTTCTGACTTAAATTCAGCGTCCACTTCTTCACGGTATTTTCTGGCTTCCTCTTTGGCCTCCAATAGTGCTTCTTTTTTAAGAGACTTGCTTTCGCTCTTGGCTTCATTTAGCAATAAATCCGCTTCGCGCTCAGCTTGTCCTCGTAAATTAGTTGCTTCTTGTTCAGCATTTAGAAGCATCAACTCTGCAGCTTCTTGAGATGATTTCATCTTAGCTGAGATGCTGACATATCCAATGACTAAACCAATGATGACGGCAAAAACAGCAATCGCAAGTGTCATGATTTCCATGTTTTTACCTCATTAAATTTGTTTATCGAATGACATACATTCCTTAATATTCTATCATAAAAAACCGATTTTCACAAACCCAAATTGAAGAGTTTTGTGTGAATTTTAGAAGAAAGTTCTGAAATCACCAAACAAACTTTCTAACTCTTAAAAATGAGATTTTCATTAAAACATACAATAAAAAAGCCTACCTTTCAGTAGACTTAGTTTAATTCTATTTTGATAGGCACTCTGCCAAAATTCTGCTCTGCGATGCTTGGGTATCCTAGTTGGTAAATCTGGTCTGCCTTTTGAGTCACAGCATCCCAAGGTTCTTTGCCAATTCGACTGACTAGATGGACCTGCCCTTTCAGAGACTTGAGGTGTTGTCTGCCTTTCTCGGTAAATCCAAGGACATGGATGGCTTCTGGCAAGTCGCTTTCTCTGGCCTGCACCAGAATATAGGTCAAGAGGCGTCTGACACGCGCTTTTGTGTAACGTTTGGTGGCAACTGCCTCGACCAATTCTCCAACAGACTGGGCTATCTTGATGGCCTCCTTGATACGCACTGCCATTTCTTGATTGACCTGATAGATGGTCGTTAGGTCTGGATTTGACAAGATTTGATAGCGAAGCAAGGGAAAATAGTCATCCCAGCTCACCTTACTAGCCTGCTCAAAGAGGTCAACAGAAGGCATAAAGCATTCTAAGAAATCTTTGTCCCTCTGGTGCTGACGGAGAGCTGTTGCCGAGGCAAAGTCCACATCCTTATCCACAGAATGATAGCCAGCCCCCTGACGCTGAATCGGCTTAAGCTTGATGTTTCGTCCTGCAACCGCCTTGGCATAGGCCAGAGCAAGGACATGATTGGGCGTATTGCCTGAAAAATCAAGACCTGCAAATTCCTTCCACATGGTTTGGGTTTTCTGGGGATAAGAGAGAGAGTCCGGCAGATTATCTACAAATTTCTCCATCTCAGCACCTTGCTCTGTGTATAAGTCAGCAATTTTCTGATAATTCAAAACTTCCTCTGTCCCAAAAGCTAGAGTATCAATCCCCAAGCGAGCCAAGATATCCACAGCTCCTTGGCCAAAGAAATCTGCCGCCTGAACACTGACTAAAAAGGGCAATTCCACTACCAGATCCGCTCCATTTTCAAGCGCCATCTGAGCCCGAGTCCACTTATCCACGATAGCAGGCTCCCCTCTCTGCATGAAATTCCCAGACATGGCAACGATTTTCAGTCCCTTCGCCTGCTCAAGCAAGTATTTGTGGCCATTATGAAAAGGATTGAACTCCGCGATAATACCTGTGATGGTCATAGAAATCTCCTACTTCTGCGCGACAAAAAACCAACGGGTAGTGGTTGCTGTCGGCTCCTTGTCCTCAAAGTCCGCATAGAGTTTGAAAGACTTGAAACCAGCCTGTTCCAGCAAAATATCATAGGTCAAGACCTCATAGGTTCGCTCCTCATGTACTTCATCGTGGCGACTAAAGGAACCGTCAGCCTCCTTGACAAAGAAAGTCAACTCATGCACGATGGAGTGAGGAGCTTCGTCCTCATAGGTGTCCCAAAGCATGGCAAAATCTTCCGCATTTTCATGGTAGGAATAGCCTGGAAAAACTTCATCCGTCTGGTAGGTCGAATGCACATCAAAGATAAAAACTCCATCTTCATTGAGGACATTATACACTTCCTTAAAGACGTCTCCTACCTCGACCTCATCCTGCATGTAGCAGATAGAGTCCGAGTAACAAGTTACAAAATCATATTTACCAGCCTTGGACAAATCCAGCATATTGCCTTCAATAAAATCAAGCTTTTGTTTGGCTGAAGTAGCTCTTTTCTCCGCAATCTTCAACATATCCGCGCTCAAGTCAAGTCCTGTCACATCAAAGCCAGCTTGAGAAAAGCGGACAGACTGGATACCTGTCCCACAAGCCAATTCCAAAAGCTTCTTTCTCTCCTTGGTCTTAGGCAAATGACGTAGCGAAAAATCCGTCCATTTATCGTATAAACTATCATCCATCACAGCATCGTAAACAGCCGCAAAGGTTTCATAAGTAGCCATATTCATGATACCAAGTCCGCCCGTAATCGGAATGAAAATTAGGAGCTTGACGATGGAGCCGAGCTCCAAGGAAGGCTATCTATTTTCCGACGATTACAGGACGGGTTCAAATCCTTTCTAAGATACAAAGAGCGTTAAAAGCTAAGAGAAAATAGGAATCTTACCGACATAGCGTCAGATACAAAGGAAGTTCCTCTTTTTCTCACAGCTTTTAGCTCGTGTTCAGTTTCGAGATGAACAAAACACGACGCCCTTTACCTTTCTATCAATTTTTCTAAAATAAGCAAATAAACCCAGTTGACTGCAACTGAGTTCATATCCTATGCTAAGGCTTCTGAAATGTCTATTGAGCTCGCCTCATGCCATAGTTTTTCTAGGTTATAGTGTGCACGCATCTCTTCTGAGAAGATATGCACAACGACACCGCCGAGGTCTAGTAAAACCCAGCCTCCAGCTGCATCACCTTCAACATGGCTACCTTTAAAGCCTGCTTCGGCTACTTTTTCACGGATATTGTCAGCGATAGCGTCCAACTGGCGGCTATTCATTGAGCTCGTGATGACAAAGTAGTCCGTCACGCTGGTCAAATCTTGTACATCAAGTGCAAGGATATCCTCCGCACGTTTCTCATCAGCCGCTTTCACGACTAGTTCTAGTAATTCTTTTTCGTTCATTTAGTCCTCTTTCAAATAGTGCACAAAGGCGTTATAGGTTTCAAGGGTTTGGGGATAGATGGGGAATCCCTGATGAGCTAGATGCTCCACGGTACGAGCTGTTTCGTAGGCCACTGCCTTATTGAGCGATAGCTCAGCAATTTCACGCGCCTGATCCACTCCCGGAAATGCTCGGTTATGCTCGATATAGTCTGCTACATAGATAACCTTGTCTAGATCTGTCATCTGGTCAGCCCCGACTGTATGGATTTCAATAGCTCGCAGGATTTCAGAATCATGCAAATCCAAATCTTCCTGAATCTTATATATTCCAACCATCCCATGCCAGACATTATTGCCCCAGTTTTTGAGGTCAGGGTTTAATTGGTAACGGTCAATCAAGTCTAGAAATTCCTGATCTGACAGCTTTTTAGCATAATCATGAAGAAGGCCTGCTAGACCCGCTTTCTCGGTATCGACTCCAAATCTCTCCGCTAACTCTATGGCTGCACGCTCCACCCCCAAACAATGGGTTAACCGTTTTTCAGGTAGAAGCTCTGCCATTTTTTCCAACAAAGCCTCTCGGGAACAGTTGATATAGTCTTGGTATGCCATCAGTAAAGCCCCTCCTTCTCGATGTAGTCTAGCACTGGCTGAGGTAGGAGAAAGTTAGGTTTCCGACCTTGGGCAATGAAGTCACGCACCATGCTGGACGAGATGTCCATGAGAGGCACATCCACCCAGATAACTGGATAGGAAGTCCCTGCCTTGTAGCGTGGGCGCTGAACTCCAACAAACTGAACCATGTCGACTAGCTCATCAATTCGGTACCATTTAGGCAGATAGTCCACCATATCCGCCCCGATAATGAAGTAATAATCCGTATCTGGATGTTGCTCGGTCAAAATCTTCATGGTGTCGTAGGTGTAGGAAATGCCCTTACGCTCTAACTCAATGGTTTCAATGGCTAGGCCTTCAATCCCCTCAATCGCCAACTCAAGCATCTTGAGGCGATGGTGCTCAGGGATGGTTTCCTTTTTATCCACATGAGGTGGTTGGTATTCGGGCATGAGCAGGACCTGATCCAGTCCCAACTGTTGTCGTACTTGGTCCGCCACAACAAGATGGGCATTGTGAACAGGGTTAAAATTTCCCCCTAAAATCCCGACTTGTTTGCGTTTTTTCTCCTTGATTTCTGGCTCCAACTCTACCTTGGTAAAGGGAGTCAATAATTCGATTGCCATAGGCTCATCTTCCTTTAATTCTCTGTAAAAACAGTTGTTTGGAGTAGGTTTTAGATTTCTTTGACTTTCTTGGAAATCTTGCGATTTTCTTTCTTGCTGGATTGTTTATACAAGATCAAGATGCGTCCGATTTTTTGGACCGTATCCACTCCGATTTCTTCTTCCAAAATTTCAGCTACATCGTGGATGTTCTCATCTGTGTTTTGTAAGAGTGTGACTTTAATCAATTCGCGGGCGTCAAGAGCCTGACGGACGCTAGTTTTGATTTGGTCGTTGAGACCATTTTTTCCAATTTGGATGATGGGTTTGAGGGTGTGTGCCTGGCTGTTGAGGTAGGCACGTTGTTTCGATGTTAATGACATATTCTTTCTTCCTTTTTGGATAGTTATTTTAGGTGGTGAGGGACGGTCGGAACTAATTTTTCAAAGATTTCATCTTTGAAAAAAGGATTTCCTGACCTCACAATTGAGTCTAGGTCTCAATTGTGCCCTTTGCCAATCTAACGATTGGCAATCACACCACGGCAATAACTATCTCCGTATGAGCTCACTTTGTTCGCTCAGTGATTTTATTTTAAATGATTGCTTTTCGTGTGACGACGGCGACGCCTTCTGGTGCCCAGACGGCGACTTTGGCTCTGCCTGTTACGCGGATCCAGCCTAGGCCTGAAATGACTAGGTCTGTCTTGTCCTTGATGGTAAAGACATGCTGGACTAGTTTTGGAAAATCTTCTTTTTCCTTGCTATTTGGTGGTGTGAGAAGGGTTCCAAGGTGCTTGTCGTAGAAAGCACTAGCGCCTTCAAGCTTGGTACGGTGGAGTTTGAGTTCATTGTCAAAGAAAGCTGTAAATCCTTGCTTTTCTCCTGAAATGAAGTCAAATCGTCCCAAACCACCTAAAAACAGGGTTTGCTCAGGGTTAAGTTGATAGGTTTTGGGCTTGATTTCCTTTTTAGGGCTGACATACTTAAGATTTTTGGCCGTCAAGTAGTGGGCCATCTGGTGGCGGTGGATAATCCCTGGTGTATCGTAGATATAAGATCCGTCGTCAAGCGGAATCTCAATCTTATCCAAGGTTGTTCCTGGGAAGCGTGAAGTCGTGATGACATTCTGGTCACCTGTGATTTCTTGAATAATGGCGTTGATAAGGGTTGACTTTCCAACGTTGGTCACACCGACCACGTAGACATCGCGGCCCTTACGGTAGTGTTCAATCTTGTCAATGACTTCCTTAATAGCATGCTTGTTTTGTGCCGAAGTCAGGACAACATCAACAGGACGAAGTCCTTCTTCGTGGGCACGTTCCATGAGCCACTGGCTAATCTTACCCGGTTTAACTGACTTGGGCAGGATATCTTTCTTATTTCCAACCAAGAGGACATCATTACCTGAGACAAAACGTGGCAAGCCTGGGATAACAGAGCCATTAAAATCAAAGATGTCAATGACATTGACCACCAAGGCATCGCTGTCTCCCACCTCGTGCAAGAGCTTGAGAAAATCATCGTCCGTCAACTGGACATCTGTGATTTCATTGTAGTGGCGGAGACGGAAACAGCGTTGGCAATAGACTTCGCCTGTCTCCAAACCTTTTTCGAGTGCCGACTGGGGGGTGAAACCAAGACCAGCCTTGTCTGTCGTCTGAATGGTTGCTCCACAACCAATACAGAGAATTTCTTCCATAGTTAAATTCCTTTTTTATATGTAATCGGTCCGTACTTTTCAGTAATTTGCTTCATGACACGGCGCTCGCGAGCTCGGTTGATCTGCGTTTTGATGGAGTCGTGATGGACCAAGGGTTTGACCAAGATCGAGCGAATACCTGCACGGTGCGCTGCACGTATGTCTGTCATGAGTTGGTCGCCGACCATGACCACTTCATTTTTCTCATAGTGGAATTCCTTCATGGCACGGTCAATCCCAAATGTGAAGGGCTTCAAGGCCCAATAAACGTAATCAATCCCAAATTTCTCAACTGCACGTTGAACTCGTTTTTTGGTGTTATTTGAGACCACGATGATGCGGATACCTGCATCTCGGAGGTCATGTAGCCATTGCTTCATCTCTGGCGTCCCATCAGGGTTGTTCCAAGCAATGAGGGTATTGTCCAAATCGACCAAAACAGCCTTGATTCCCTGCGCTTGCAGGCTTGGGACTGTCAGATCATAGACTGCTTCCACAGCAAAATCTGGCATATAATTTTCAATCGCCATTCTGGCTCCTTTTCTTTTTAATTTCTAGCAATATTCTTTAAATATTGGGCTAAGACTACCCATAAAATGAGACTAGCTATCAAAATATAAATCCAAGCATTTGGTTCATCGGCAAACGGTAAGGGAACATTCATTCCGAAGAATCCTGTAATAACCGCAAGGATAGCTAGCAAGACTGAGATAATGGTCAAAGTTGTCAAATTATCATTTAGATTATTATTTAGGATGTTGTTGTAAGAGGCTGAGAGTTGTTGCAAAACTTGAGAAATCAAATCTGTCATCGAAACCAACTGATGCGCTTCAATCATGGCATCGTCAAACTGCTCTCTTTCTACCTCATTAAAATTGCGATAAAGAGCATGCCCTTGGATGTGTTCCAAGAGGAGACGATTTTGTTTGGCAGCAGCAGTCAGGTAAACCATACCAGTTTCCAAGTCAGAGAGGGCAAAAAGATTTTTTTTAGTTGTTTTTTGACGAAGAAGTGCACTGATTTCATCCTTACCTTTATCCATCTCTTCAATCACTGGATAATAAGCATTGCTAATAATCTCTAAACTGGCAAAAAGAAATTTGTAAATTGAAACAACTTCATGGCTTTCAAGGTAGGTTGCCATACGTTTAATCACATAACTATTCTTGTGATTACTAATTGTGATCAGTCGTTGCTTTTCAACGATAAAGGTCATCGGAATCGCTTCATAATATTCTTTGTCTTTTTCTAAATCAAGAACATTATAAATGAAGGTTACCGTTCCCGTTTCACGGTGATAGTCCATGTGGGCACGCTCATTTCTATCCAGAGCATACTCGATGGTTTCCTTGTCCAATCCATAGACATCCGAAAGGTCTTCCATGTTTTTAATCTTGTCTACATCAAGGTCTATCCATGTACAATCGTGACCTAATTTTTTCTCTACAAATAGCATACTCTCTCCTTTACCAAACTCCTTCTATTGTACCACAAATCTGCTAAAATAGCCGGCCTATTCAGTACGAGATAGATTGCTGACGACGGTGATATTACGATTGGGAACAAAGTGAAGGGCTTGATCGTCACCTCGCAGTTGCGTTGTACGGATCCCTACGCTAACGACCTTTCCAGAAACGGTAATCGGTCCATTTGTGAGAACCACTTCATCACCCACATCAAGCTGGCGTTCAAAAAGGATGAAGAAGCCATTAATGACATCGGATAGAAAGCCTTGCGCCCCCATACCAATGGCCACCCCAGCAATCCCCGCACCAGCAAGGAGGCTCGAAACTGGCAGTCCTAAAATAGACAGGATGCAATAGAGCAAGAAGAAATAAAGAATGTAGTTAAAGACATTCTCTAGCAAACGCGAGATGGTCTTTTGCCTTCCTGCATCCCGATTTGAAAATTTAAGTGAGGGCTTGACAATCTTTCGTACAGTCGCATGAAGCATCTTTTTAGCTATATAAAATAGTAAAAACAAAATCAAAAGAGAAATCACCTTGGTCAAGAGATTCTCTAACATGGTTGTTAAATCAAGTTTATCAAAATAGCGTTGAAAAAAATCTTGCATGTAAAACTCCTTTTTCTTATTATACCATAAAATCGTCCTTCTCTTTTCTTTCATAATTATTCAATTATTGTCTCTGTTTTTCAAAATATCACTTGCCTCTATAGCATATTTATACTATAATTATAAACAATACATTTTGAAGGAGACTGCTATGAAACGAATCATTAGAGCCTGGACCAAGGCAAGCCTCATCAAACGAATCCTTATTGGAATGATTTTTGGAGCGACATTGGGAATGCTCTTTCCAAACCTTACAGGAATTGGTCTGCTTGGAGATCTCTTTGTAGGCGGACTGAAAGCCATCGCTCCTATTCTAGTTTTTGCTCTTGTTGCCAATGCCCTTTCCCAGCACCAAAAGGGACAAAACACCAATATGAAGACGGTTATTTTCCTATACTTGCTTGGAACCTTTGCTGCTGCATTGGTGGCCGTTCTAGCTAGTTTCTTACTGCCTGTGCAAATCACCCTGACCAGTGCAAATACAGAAGTTGCTGCTCCTGACGGTATCGGTCAAGTCCTCAGCAACCTCTTGCTCAAACTGGTGGACAATCCCTTAAATGCCATTGTTGAAGCCAACTATATCGGGATTCTCTCTTGGGCAGTCGTCTTTGGTCTGGCTATGAGAGAGGCAAGTAAACACAGTAAAGAATTACTGAGAACCATGGCAGATGTCACCTCTAAAATCGTAGAATGGATTATCAACCTAGCTCCCTTTGGGATTTTAGGCTTGGTGTTCAAGACCATCTCTGACAAGGGCATTGCCAGTCTGGCTAACTACGGTGTCCTCCTAGGACTCTTGATTGCTACCATGGCCTTTGTTGCTCTCATCATCAACCCGCTCATCGCTTTTCTCTTTATGAGGAAAAATCCCTATCCCCTTGTTTTGAAATGCCTACGTGTCAGTGGTATTACAGCCTTTTTCACTCGTAGCTCTGCTGCAAATATCCCTGTCAATATGAAACTCTGCCAAGACTTGGGACTGAATCCTGACACCTACTCTGTCTCCATCCCGCTTGGATCGACTATCAATATGGCTGGCGCTGCTGTTACCATAAATATCCTGACCCTGGCTGCCGTCAACACACTCGGAATCTCGGTAGACTTTGGGACAGCATTTGTGCTCAGTGTCGTGGCTGCCATTTCTGCCTGCGGGGCTTCTGGAATCGCTGGGGGATCCCTTCTCCTCATTCCTGTGGCTTGTAGCCTCTTTGGGATTTCCAACGACTTGGCTATGCAGGTTGTCGGAGTCGGATTTGTGATTGGGGTCGTACAAGACTCCTGTGAAACAGCCCTGAACTCTTCAACAGATGTCCTCTTTACAGCGGTTGCCGAGTATGCTACAAACCGAAAACTTCGTCCCTAGTCTCTAACTCCTCGTTAAACACTTGATTCTATTAGTTTAGGAAATTTTCATGTCCCTCACTCAACGTACGACCAAACTGATCTTAGCGACCTGTCTCGCTTGTTTTCTCGCTTATTTTTTAGATTTATCATCAGCAGTTTCAGCTGGAATCATCGCTCTCTTAAGCCTCTCCGACACACGCAGAAGCACGCTGAAATTAGCACGTAACCGCCTCTTTTCCATGCTCCTAGCGCTCGCTATCGGTGTTCTAGCCTTTCAGCTGACGGGCTTTCACATCTGGAGTCTGGGCATCTATCTGGCTCTCTATGTGCCTCTTGCTTACAAAATGGGTTGGGAAATCGGCATCACCCCTAGCAGTGTCTTGGTCAGTCATCTCTTGGTACAGGAGTCTACCTCTCCAGAGCTCTTGCTTAATGAAGTGCTCCTCTTTCTCATCGGGACAAGCTTTGCCCTATTGGTCAACCTTTATATGCCCTCTCGTGAGAAAGCCATCCAAAGCTACCACCTTCAGGTCGAAGAAAAGTTAAAAGACATCTTGCTTCGCTTTAAATACTATCTGTCAAGAGGAGACGGGCGCAATCAAGCCCAACTCGTTGACCAATTAGACAACCTCCTCGATGAAGCTCTCAAACTGGTCTACCTGGATCACTCGGACCACCTCTTTCACCAGACGGACTACCACATCCACTACTTTGAGATGAGACAGCGACAAAGTCGCATCCTGCGAAATATGGCCCAGCAGATCAATACCTGTCACCTGGCCGCAAGTGAGAGTTTGATCTTGGCCCAGCTCTTTTCTAAGATTGCTGCCCAGCTAAGTCAGACCAATCCTGCTCATGACCTACTTGATGACATCGAACGCTATCTGCAAGTCTTCCGCAACCGGAGTCTCCCTAAAACACGTGAGGAGTTTGAAACCCGTGCTACCCTCTTGCAGCTACTACGCGAAGCCGAAACCTTTATCCAGGTTAAGGTCGATTTTTACCAAAAATATGGAAACTAAAACGCAAAGAACCTCAGAGAATTCCTCTGAGGTTCTTTTGTTTTGCATTTGGAAGGTAAGTTTATTTAACCATTGCCCTTGGAATCATCAAAACAGGGATATCTTCTGTAGAACCTGAATCCCTATCACGACTAGCCGTATTTAAAATTTCACAGACTCTTTCAACAGTTAGATTTACTTTTATAACAATCCAAGCTAAAAGACTTTATATTGTCCACCCGCATATCCGCAAGGAATGTAGCCTGCTTGATATAAGGCATACAAATCATCCCACTCAACTGGAATCATATCATTGGCTTGATGCACGATTTCGATAATTTTCTCATTAATCTGGTTTTCCATATGTTCCTACGGTTTAGATGTATTTTCCCCGTCTCTAGTATCCTCTATCTGTGAATGGTGCCGCGTTCTTACTGATAGGTCACCATCATAAAAACGAGGAGCAAGACAAACAAGGCTAGGCTAATCAAGAGGGTTACAATTTTCACCAAGCGCTTGTTCTGCCAGTAGCCTGGTTTTCCGATATTGCTAGTCGCATCCATGGAAAAGAGTTGGCTTTGGCGAGGTTGGATGAGAACCAGGACAATCAAGGCGATGGCTAGGATTATTCCTACAATCATCAAAACTTCCATCATTTTCACCTCAAGATTCCTAATAATGTAAAGATCAGGGTAAGAAGGATGAGCAAGCCGAGTAAAATGGAGAAGGTTTTACTGATCTTTTCTCCTCGGGTAGGCTTTTCTTTCTTAAGCGCTCCTTGCTTTAACTCTTCCATGCGTCCTTCGACATCCTTGTAAAATAAATCTTTTTTAGTCATGTCCTTCCCCTATTATCCTTTCCATCCTCTCTTGGTAAGTAGCCAAGTCCACATAGTTGGCATGACGACCTTGATGTCCAAGGGCTTGGCCCATCTTGTCAAGACTGCTGAGAGCTTCTTGAATCTTCGCAATCATGTCTCCAACAGCCTGCACATCAAAGAGGTGTTCTGGAGCTGTGTAAGGTCTGTTATGAGCTGTCTGATCAAAGGCTAGGATAAGCATATTGTGCTCGAAGGCTTGACGGACAGCATCCAAAAGCTCGTTTCCGTAATTGATGTCTAGATAGAGATCCGACAGCTGGTAGAGTTCTCGAATCTTTTGCGGACTAGCGTTTTGATAGAGAACGACATTGGGATAGGAAAGCAAGGTTAGCAACTTGGACGACATTTCAGTCACTGCCGCGATTCGGAAGGTCACCATTGGCAAGGACTCAATCAGGATTTCGATATGTTCGATCTGATCTGAGTTGGTAACGATCAAGGCATCTGATCGAACGAAATTTTCTCTTTTGAACTGATAATGATAACCTAGATGGACAAACTTGTCATGATAGGCTGGGTTAGTCAAGGCCAAGGCCTTTTCATAGGTAGCCTTGTCTGGTATGAGGATCTGCTTGGCTCTCAGCTCCTCTTGCTCCAAGAGTAGCTGCATATTCCCAGGAAGACAATCATCTAGCGGTTCTTGCCAGACTAAAGTGTCCCGTCCAGTCTTGTCTGGATAATGGTATGAGACCAAGAAAGAGGTGGCGAGTGTGTTAAAGAGAAGGTGGCGAGTGTCGATTCCCAAATCTTGCAAAAAGAAGATCGTGAACTCCACTCGATTTTTAAAATGGCGCAGGGCTTGTCCGGGCAAGGTTAAGAGGATATCGCCTGTCACATGATTTTCCAGGACAATTTCTTGTCCCTTTGCATCCTGATACTTGGTCAGGATAGCCTGTCCATCCACACTATAAGTGGTCTTGGCAAAGCAGGTTCCGTATCGGTTATAGTGGTCTGCTTGGTAGATACGGCCGGATAGGTCCTTCCAGTCGACTTGCTTGACCAAACGGGCCTGAGGAGCCTCCACATAGTGAATCACGCCCCTCTCCCGAGAATCCTCTAGGATATGCGCCGACTGGTTATTGCCCGCAATCTCCCAAAATTCAGGTACGGCTACTTGGTTGAAATAAAGAGCTTTTCCCGACTCGTAACCTAGATAGTAGGTAAAGGGAGAAAGAATCCCATCTGGGAGAAAGCCATCTGGCTCGATCACAACTGTAACATGAGACAGACCAGCAGCTTCTAGACTTTCATGCAAATCTCGGCTTTCCTGGCCATAACGATCAAATAGTTGAATCATGCAGGACCTCCTCTATCGTTTTCTTCCACTTGTCCCTCACTTTGTCTGTTAAAAATCCTCTAGCTAGGTCATAAGATGCTGTTCGCATATCTGGCAAATGATTTTCCTGATAGAGCTGGCAGATCTTTTCCGCAAAGGCACTTTTAATCGCCGTTTCAACATGGTCATCCGAACTTGGGATTAAGTAGCCATTTTGACCGTTCTTGATAAAGGTTTGATTCCCATAAGGAACATCAAAGCCAATCAGGGGCAAGCCTGAACCAACTGCTTCCATCAAGGTCAGACCAAAGCCTTCGCTGGTTGAGGCTGTCAGATAGACCTCATACTGGGGATAAATCTGAGCTAGATCTGCATGCCCCTTGAGCTGGATATAGTTCTCCGCTTGGTGAGCCGTGATGATTTCCCTTAAAAGGGATTCCTCGCCCCCACTGCCATAAATGTCAAAGGTGAGCTCAGGGAGGACTTGATGCGCTTGGATAACCGCCTTGACGAGCCAGTCGATGTGTTTTTCCTTGGCCAGACGCGAAGCAGTAATGAGAGAAAAGGATTTGCGTTCCCTAGCAGGCTCCGTCAGCTGATCAATGCTCCCAACTGGAATCGTGACGATTCGTGGACGATGCTGACTGTACTGGGCAAATTGACCTTCGAGAACTTCCTTCTGCCGATCCGTGGATACGATAAAGCAATCGACCTTGTCCGCATTTGTAAACTGATACTCATAGTAGTTATTCCAGAGGAGATAGTCTTCGTTGCTAGCATTTTCACTATAGTGCTCTGCGTGAACGACAACTGCTAGATGGGCCTTTTGTGCTTCTTCAAAAACAGCCTGACCAATCCCTGTTTCCCTATCCAAGACGACCAAATCAGACTTGCTCAAGTTCAAACTTTGCATAAAATAGCGCATAAAGGCTGGTTTTCCGTACAAAATCCGGTCCTTAAATCGATAGACCTCTTCCTGTCCTTCAGTCAGCAAGATATCGTAAGCAGTGCTGCCATCTTCATTGAAAAAGCTTCGTTGATAAAGCCTAGCCACCTGGTCTTTGGGAGCGAAATACTCTGTACAGTAGCGTGTGTAGGAGAAATAATCCTTGCGAATTAAGTTCCCTCCAAACACATACTCTGCATGCTGTACTAGATTCTTAGCCGAGTCTACCAAGTAGCAGGTCACAAACTTATCCTCATCTGAAAAGTAGACGCGCAAGACTTTGCCATCCTGCTCTCTATGACTCTCAAGGCCACCAAAAGAAGCCAAGACCTCGTCAACTGTAACACTGGTCGGTGCTAGCTTGATATCTGTAAAATGATTGTAAAGCCAGATTACCTGATCATCCGCAAAGCCGATATTGTCCGTTAAATGCTGGATATTGTCTGCTAAAATCAAGTCGGTAAAGATAAACTTAGACGCTAAATCTAAGCTTCTAAAAATCCCTGCTCGGTAGGCCTGGGCATATTCGACACCGCTGCTCGCCCAACCGATTCCTAGATTTATATTGTAAATTGTCATATGATCCTCTTTTTATGGAAAATGGGTGAGAATCTCACCTTTGGGCGTTACTTCCACAATCCCCATGAGAAGATTGCGTACCATATCTGTACGGATTTGTTTCTTCATGGTTTCAAAGCCTGCATAGGCCTCCTGATAGTACTCTACGATAGGGTTCTTTTGAGAAGCAGACTGGCTCCCGATTGCTAGACTGAGCTGTTGGAGATAGTCGACTTGCTCAACCCAGTTGTCATCAATAGCCTTGAGCATAGATATTCTCAGAAAAGAATCATAGAGCTGGTGAGATTGAAGAAGTTCCTTTTTAGCCGCGATTTCCTTGGCTATTATTTCCTCTATCAACTCCCGAATCTGATCTGCATCAGCTAAATCCAAATCAGCTGGTAGTTCTCTCATCCCAAAGCTAATATTGGTCACGATGAAGTGAAGGAGCTCTTGGGGGCTACTATAGGCTTTTTCTGAGATTTGTTTGGTATAGTCTGCCAATATATCCTCAAGGATATGCTCTAGATCACGGCTTCCATCCAGCAAGCGATCTCTTTCTTTGTAGACCATCTGGCGCTGGATATTGACGCTTTCCGCATACTCTAAGGTTTGTCTGCGTGCTGAGCGACTGGCACTATCACTAGCCTCTTGGGCTTTTCTGACGAGATTGCGGTACTTGCGAGCCTTGAGTAAGATGGGTTTACTAATATCTTCCACTTGGTAGTCTTGATACAGGTCATGAACCCAAGACGGCCCGAACTTTTTGATCACATCATCTTCAAGCGATACGAAAAATTGAGACATGCCTGGATCACCCTGGCGGCCAGAACGACCTCTGATTTGCAGGTCAATTCGTCGGCTCTCCATCCGCTCGGTACCAATCACAATCAAACCGCCCAATTCTGCGACTCCTGGACCGAGTTTGATATCTGTCCCGCGACCTGCCATAGAAGTCGCAACGGTCACTGCCCCCATCTGTCCAGACTCTGCGATGATCTGGGCTTCACGCGCCGCATGATTGGCATTAAGGACATTGTGGGAAATCCCCTCTCGCAAGAGCAAGGACGAATAAAGCTGGGACATTTCTACAGATCCGACAAAGATCAGGAGCGGATTGCCTTTGGCGTGGTAAGTCTTGATAGCTTCGAGAGAGGCATACACCTTCTCAGGGAGGGTCACATAGAGATTGTCCGGATGGTCCATTCGCCTAAGTGGGCGATTGGTCGGGATACGAATGACGGCCATATTGTAGGTTTCGAAAAATTCTTTCTCTGCCACCTTTCCCGTTCCTGTCATACCTGAGATTTTACGAAACATTTTAAAGAGACTCTGGTAGGTGATCGAAGCCATGGCTCTGGTTTCAGGAGAAAGTTTCACATGTTCCTTGGCTTCGATGGCTTGATGGAGACCGCCTTGAAGCTTGGTCATTTCCATCAAACGCCCTGTTCCCTTGTCTAACAAGACCATTTCTTGCCCTCGAACCAGATAGTCCTTGTCCTTGGTAAAGAGCGTATGAGCTCTGAGCGCATAGACTAGATGTCGAACATAACTGGCGTACTCTTCCTTGTAGAGATGGTCGATTCCTAGGAATCCTTCAACCGTCTGGGCCCCCTTTCGGGTCAACCAAACCTGCTCTTTTTCTTCCTTGTAGATGTAGTCTTCTCCTTCAACCAAGGTCGTCACTAGGGTATCAATCATCCCATAATAGTTAGACTGGACACGGGGAGAGCCTGCGATAATCAAGGGAGTTTGGGCACTATCGAGTAGAATGTCATCGATTTCATCAATGATGACATAGTTAAAGGGAGGCAGGAACTTCCCCTCACGAGTGGAGGCAAGGTTGTCATTGAGATAGTCAAATCCCAATACACTATTGGTCGTGTAGACGATATCTGAGGCGTAGATTTTTCTTTTCTCTTCGGCAGTCAAGTCCTCTTTTGGATCCTCTGAAAAAGGCAGACCGACAGTGAGACCTAAAAATTGGTAGACTGGGCCCATTTCACTTGCGTCCCGTCTAGCCAGATAGTCATTGGTCGTGACCAGCATGCTGCCTTTACCCGTTAGGGCATTGAGGTAGAGGGGCATGGTTGCAGTCAAGGTCTTGCCTTCACCCGTATTCATCTCAGCCACATTTCCTTGGTGGATCACTATGGCACCCATGACTTGCACATCATAGGGAAAGAGACCCAAGACACGTTTATCTGCCTCACGGACAAGGGCATAGGCTTCTACCAATAGCTCATCCAAGGTTTCTCCTTGGGCAAGGCGCTGGCGAAACTCCTCTGTCTTTGTAGCCATTTCCTCATCACTGAGGGCAGCCATCTCTTCTTTGAGGGCGTTGATTTGGCTTAAAAGTTTCTTGACCTTTCTCAGTTGTCTTTCCTGATACAAACGATTAAACACCATCATCCTCCTCAATAGAAAACGAAACAAAGTCAAGAGCCTCAAAACCTGCACTAATCAAGGAAAGGCGATAGGTGTAGGCCGTTTCAGGATAGGCGAATCTAAAGGAAAATTGCCTTTCAATCTTCTCCTCGATGATTTCCTCATAACGGTTTAAAAAAGTGAGTTTGATATAAAGACCATTGGCCGGTTGAACCTGCATCTTCATAGATAGACGGTAGGTGTGATTTTTCTTGAGAAGAGGGAGGCTAGGCTGACTTCTAGTGGCCTGGTAGTTGACACCGGAAAACCAGGTTTTAAGGGTTTCACCTGAAGCCAGCAAAGGATTTTTCATGGTAACATGACCATCTGCATGATAGGTGATCTGGCTACCATAAAGATAAGTGCCTCCCATCTCGCCCCACCTAATATCCTCTCTCTGGATGATAATCATGTCTCACCTCTTCCGTATTCTTCTAGTATCATCTTATAAAAATGAATAAACCAGGCAACGTTTGTTCCTGTATCATCATTGTGTCGACCTGCTGTCCCTTTCGACAAAATCTTGGCTCCTGTCTGACAGAGTGTCTCTACTAGTTGGTCATAGGCACCACTATCCATATCCTCGTCCTTCATGTAAGAAAGGCCGAAGGTCGTCTGGGAAAAATCAGCTTGTTCAAATCGGGTCCAAAAACGTTGGTCCAATTCCTTCATGTCTTTCTGACTCACTCCTCCTGTCTGAAGGTGTAAAACATCAAAGCTAGTTGGAAAGACTCCTGGCGCCTCTAGTCGACCCCGCCGTGCGATGGTTCCTAGATTGGTCAAGGGTTTTCCGACTACGATACCCTTGGGTTCAAAGTGGGATCCATAGTAGAGGGCAGGGAAGGTTCCCATTGACAGGCCAGATAGGATCAAGTCACTTCTATCCAAACCTAGGTAGTCTAGATAGTGTTGGATGGTCGCTTGAATTTTATCTTCCAACTCCTCAGTTCCTAGGTAAAAAGCTCCTCCTTCTAATCGAGGGTCCGAAAAGAGGAGAAAGGGACATTGGAGATTCTTCATCATCCAGTAACCCTCAAAGCCTTCCGCCGGACGATAACCAGAGAAATAGACTGCTAGAGGAGGTTTGAAATCCCCCGGGTGAAAGAAATAGTTGATTTCCTCACGTTTTTTGTCATGCAGGATATTGCCTCCGAGAACAAACTTTCCAAACTGTTTCCGACTCCAGCGTTGGTGGAGATTGCCGATGTTGACCTTTCCCTGACCACGCGCTTCAAGAGAAACGCTCAGATAAGCATCATAGTCTTGCTCCACTATGATTGCTGAGGCAAAGTCTGCTTCCTCAAGGAGAATGTCCTGTCTAATCTCTGAAATGGATCCTGCTGGGATCTTTCGCAAACGCAGGCGCAATTCCACGGGTCCAGTTTTTTCATATTCGAGCCAGAGTTCGATTGGCGAATGGGCTTGGACAGTCTGATTATAGGCCCAAGAGGCTAGCTGGGTATAGGTTTTCCCAAAATCACCTTCTAATTCCAGATGCTCAAATCCTTGATAGGAGACAGAGCCTTGGAAACTCGGGTGAATCCGTATCGTAGCTGGACTCAGCTTGTCTCCATAACCACCTTCAAAGAGGGAGGTGGAGAGGTCTCGAACAAAACCCTGTCGGTCTGACAGGTCCATCGCCTGCATACAGTGCTGTTTGATGAGGTTCTGAATGTTTTTATCCTGACTTACAAACTGTTCTGGATAAAAAACCGTATAGGGTTCCAAGCTAGATGCAACAGGCAACAAATCTACTAGGTAAGCCCCATCCGTGAGAATGACAGCATGAAAGTGATCTAGGTCATTCTCATCCATGATTTTCTGGATGGCAGACGGTATGTTGGGAGGAACATGATACCAGTCTAGTTGGGCTGGTAGGGCAAGCGTATCTCGCCAATCCTCTGGACCGATTTGCAAGATCTTATACTTCTTTTCCATGAGTCACCTCCTCCAACCACTTCTCTAGTTTAATCAGAAATTGCTCCCCAGTGTGTTCCTTTATCTTTTCAATGGAATGGATCAAAGCATCATTCCACACCTGCAGGCTATCGAGATAGTAATGGGCCGCCTGAGCAAAATCAGCAGTGTTTTCCAACAGATAACCATTCTTTTGATGGTTGACATACTCTGTTTTGACCCTATTGATTTGAGGGATACCAGCACTAATCCCCGCTATCTGGGTATAAAGAAGAGGCTGGCTGTTCAGATCGACAATCAAACGAACAAATTCCAGCTGCTTGATTAACTCTGATTCATCCTGCATATTGACAAACGAATAGCGCTTGCTCTGATGGCGATTGTCCTCAAGCGGATTTTCAGCTCCTTGGTAATCAACTTCCTTCTCCAGTTCCTGGTCTTGAGACTGCTCTGCAACCATCTCAGAAACACGTGTTTCCAGCTGTTTCATTTCTTCTTGACTAGCAGCAAAGGCTCCAAAGACCAACTCCGTATCCTTGTTTTCAGAAAGGAAATGCAAGACCTGATAGAGCGCTTGGTCCTCTATCCCCTGCTCAAAGTCCAGTTGATAGTAGAGGATTGACTCCTTCCGAGTCTGACTCTTTCCTAGCTCCAAGCGGGTATCAAAAGGTGATAAATGACGAAACTTCGTTGCTTGATTTGGAAAGGCAGACTGAGCCAAGTGCAAGGTGTCCTCTCTGTCGACCAGAACAAGGTCCACCTTAGGCAACAAATTCGCCAACTGAGGTAGTTTCTCTTGGGGATTTCGTCCGATAAAAAGGCTGAGAACCTTAGTGGTTTGGTGAGGCAATCGTTCTAAAAGGAAGTCATTGTGCTGATCACAAGCAGGCAGAAAATAGGTCGCTCCTTCCTCAGGGAGTTGAGCTAATCTCTTCTCAAAAAACTCAGCAATCAATTCCCCCATATCTCGGTAGGCCTCTTTTTGGAAGCGAAAAGCAAAGATAGGATTGACCTCGATACGGCCCCCATCTTGCAAATGCTCTCTAAACTGCCACAGTCCCTTGGGATTGAGGTAGTCTTGGCAGAGAGCCTGACCCTCTTCGTAGTAAATCACACTGGAAACCAGGCCCCGATCATCCATCAGGTAATTAGCAGACAATAGCCCATCTTCCTTGAAATACTGAATCGTACTGATAAAACCTTCAATCCCATGCTCTACCTGGGCATAGGGCTTGCCATCCTTCAGCACCAGAATAGTAAAGGGACTGTAAACAAACTCGCAGTCCTCTTCCCACTCAATATCTCTGAGCTGCAAGACCTGTGGTCGAATCTCATGAAAATCCTGCAATTCATCAAATAAGGAATAAACCTGTGCTTCTAAAATACCTTGGCGATGGAGAAAATAGCGTAGATGAGGCTGATAGGACAAAAGGAGGACCTGTGCAGGAATCCCTTGGCGTTGCATTAAGCGAATCTGATTGAAGGTATCATCAAATTCTAGCTTAAAATGAGAAAAATACCAGGGTGTCAAATCAGCATGCCAGGGACGTTCCTTGCCATACCAGGCTGGGATAAAGTAATACATCAAAACCTCCTAGAATAGTGGCCGATACCTTTCATTTAATCTGAGCGCCTGCAATTCATCATGAATCGTAAACAGCATACCACTCAAAATTAAAAAGAGTCCAGGAATCATGCTGACTTTTAACAAACTCTCATCCTTCAAGACAAACAAGATTGGAAGTCCAGCCAAGGTAACGTTAAAGACTGCACCTATCAGAGCAAATCGTAGAACCAAACGGTTGATAAAGCGACTGGTATCCTCACCCGGATAGACCCCATAGATGTAATCTCCTGATTGCTTCATCCGATCTGCGATCTGTTGACCACTCACATTGACAAAGGCAAAAGCAATGCTAAAGACAAAGAGGATAAGGATATAAGCGTAAATCCACAAGGGTTTCCCCATCGCATACTGCTCCAGTATAGCAGGGTAGAGGGGATTTCCCTTATCCAGATATTGAAGTAAGAGCAAGAGATAAGAAGGCAAGCCCATGAGACTCATCACATACATATAAGGCATGCCACCAGCAGGATTGAGCATGATTTCCAGATAGGAATAGCGTTTAAAGCGAGAATGGAGCCCGATTTTATTGATAGGGATGCGGTATCGCGCTCGGTAAAAGAGAACGACTAGATAGGTAAAGAGGACACCAAGCACTACCAACAGGAAAAGCAACCAAGGGGATACCTTGTACACTTGAACCGATTGGATGATATCTTGTGGGAGTGATATCACCATACTGGCCAATAAAATAACGATCGGGCCTCCAACCCCGATAGACGCATTGATGTCTGACAGCCAAACTAAGAAGAAGGTCCCCGCAACCAAAAGGAGGGTATTGAGGAGAAAGACCAAGAAGGGATTGTAGGGAGCTTGGACAGGAAGGTTTGTAGTCAAGGCCAAGGCCTGAATCAAGGCAATCCCTAACGTCAAGTACATTTTCCGTCTATCTTGGACTTCCGAAGAAACCGAGTTTAAGCCTAGTTTCTTTGAAAAGGAAAACATCTGCCACAAGATCATAGCTGACATCCAAGGTGAAAGCCCGATGGAAAAGAGAGAGAGGCTGCGAAGATTTCCACCAGTCAGGGCTACTGAAAAGTCCAGATAGGCTGCGCTTCCTCCGAGAAAATCCCGACTATTGAGATCAACAAAAGGAAGAGCCAGACGACTCCCGAGCACATAAATAAAGAGCAAAAACAGGGTGTGCATCCCTTTTTTTACTGCTATCGATGAACGAAATTCTTTCACTAGCTCCTCCTTTTCATTTTATCTTTCTGTCCTGTCACATGGGACCAATCTTGTCCTTCCATCTTAGAATTTTCAAATCTATATCTCAGTTTTCGTGAGATTTCTCGTCCAGATAAGCCTTCAAAGTAGCCACCATTTCTTCTGGTCTTTCTGCTGAGAAAATACCCGCATAGGCACTTTCAGGCAGTTCCTGCGACTGGGTATTGTCAAAAGTCAAGATCGGTTTCTCAAAGCGTGAAATATAGTCATAAACAACACTCAACTTGTCATCGTGGTTAATATCGAGGTAGACATCTGTCTGCTGGATCAATTTCTCGACCAAGAGAGGGAAGGTGTTGGGATAGAGGGTCACATTTTCAAAACGTGACAAGAGCATGAGTTCCGGTGCCATCGTCGTATAGGCTGCGATGTAGAAATGCACCTCTGGCAGGGCTTGAACCAGATAGTCGATTTTCTCAAGGTGCCAGGAGTTGGTCAAATTAACACAAGTCATAGCTGGCTGATAGACTGTAACTGGATAGTCAATTCCAGCCTGACGCCATTTTTCAGTAATGGCCGACCACTCCATCAGATGATAGTACCACCAAACCTCACGCAAACGCCCAACCGAATGAGTGTTCCAAGGTTTGTCTTGGGATAGGAAATGCAAGATGGCTGGCAGGGGCTCTAGGGGAATCTGGAAGATGAACTCATGTCCATGCGAGGCAGCCCCACTGTCAAAACCAATCTGGAAATTATAGTTCTGATCCAGAGGAGCATAGCTGTCATGAAAGAGCATATTGAGGATGGACTGGTCTCCCTCACTCACATGTTGGTGTTCCCGCTCTGTCAACTCAACTAGCTCTTGTCTCACAGCTTCTGCCCGCCATTTTTTGTTATTGATCAAGAGCACACCTGCATTAAAACCAACCCCAACTCCAAAACAAGATGGTGCAGCGGCCAGGTAGTTTTCTCCTAAGTCCATTTCAAAGAGGGACGTCAAATCAGCCGTCACTACCAGATCGCTGTCCAAGTAAAGTACCTTGTCCTCTTCAACAAAATCAGGGATAAAATAACGGGCAAAGGTCATGTGGTTGATATGGGGCAATTTGTTGCTCCAGTTCATCTGAAATTGGGCGCCAAGCATCTTGACATCCACTAACTCACCGCCCATTTGCTCTACTATCGGCCTGAGAGCGCGGAACCATTCTTGGGGAATATCCTGGTTAAAGATATAGACCTTGACATGGCTATTATGATAGCAGAGAGACTTAAATGCTGTTTCAATCTGGCGAATATAGGCATAATCTCCTGCGAGAACAATTGTTTTTTTCATTTAGTTTCCTTCAGTTTAGAACGACTGCTTCTTTGATTCCAAAAGCGTGCGGATAGACTCGATCATTTGATCTACAGCTGCTGGTGAGTAAACATGACTGCAACCACTCGAGTCATGACTAGTGGTCTCAAAAGCAAATATAGGGATTTCTCTTTGCTGCACCTCTTGGATAATGTTTGCAATTTCATCCTCATGATTGATATCCAAGTAAAAGTCAATCTTTTCCAAGACTTTTCTGACATTCATGGGATTAAAGTAAGGATAGAGGCGTACATTCAGATGTGATTGTAAGTTCATGATTTCCGGTGCAAAATTGGTATGAGCTAGGATAAAGAACTCTACATCGGGCAGTTCTTGGATCAGGTGTTCGATTTGCTCTATGTGACACGTATTGGTAAAAATTGCGGTCGCATACTGGGGAGCTTGAACTAAAGATGCCAATCCTTTATGGAAATCACATTTTTTCATGACAATATCAGACCACTCTAGTCCGTAGTAAAACCACCAGTCCTCCCTGAAACGATTGAGGTTGATTTGGTACCAAGGCTTGTCCCCTGTATAATGGATAATCTTGGCTGTCTTCTCAGTAGCAAGAGAATCCCTATACCAAGAATCCATCTGGTAATTTCGAGCCACCGTATCCATACCAACCATAAAATTATAGGTAGCTGGCAGCGATTTCCAACGACTTTCAAAGAGGTGATTTAACACGCCCTGATCACCAAAAACTTGGTCATGCAGTTGGTCTGTCAAACTCAACAAGTGCTCCGTCACCTTTTCTTGACGCCAGAGAGCCACATTAATCAGCAAGACACCTGCATTAAAAGTGCTAGGAACTAGAGCATCTGCGACAGCAGCTACTGGCCAGTCTGCCATATCTTCTAAAAAGAGTTGATCTAGGTTTGATCTAACGATGATATCCGAATCCAGGTACAAGGCTAAGTCTTCGCTGACAAACTGAGGAATAAAATAACGAAAGAAAGTTGCATAACTTAGGTGGGCTAGTGGCAAACTATACTCTTTCAAACCTTGATGACTAATCTTGACATTGACGATTTTTGAGGCTAGAGGTTCTAAACGTCTCTCCATGAGCTGAAACCATTCTGATGGCAAATCATCATTGAAAACATAAAAAGTCACTGCTCGATTATGGGCGCAGATTGACTTGATTGTTGTCTCAATCTTGTCCATATAAGCATTATCACCACCGAGTACAATGGCTTTTTGAAGCTCTTTTTTCATTTCGTTCCCTTTTCTTTTCACATTCTTTTGGCTACTTTTCTTCTACTATAGTTCTGATTTTTTCGATGATTATCTCACCTTCCTATTATACCTTTTCCCCTAGTTTATTTCAAACTCAAAAGAGAATTTTCTCCTTCTCACATATAGAAAAAACCTTTGAAAAATCATGTTTTCAAAGGTTTTCCATTTTACTATTTATTCATTGATTTTTATATCTTATCAATGACTTTCTTGATCGTCATTCTGATCCTTCTTGGCAAGAAGACCGATACCTGTCACAGCTGTCAATGCTCCCAACGAAGCAGATGCTACCGAAGTCGACGCTCCTGTATTTGGCAAGACTTGTTTCGGCTTGCTTGAAGCGGATTGACCTTGGCTTGCAATGCTGGCCATTGAGAGAGAGGTGCTTGTTGAAGTAGATACCAGAGCACTTGCTGACGCAGATCTACTAATAGAATCTGAAGTCGAGAGACTAGCGCTAATCGACACCGACTCGCTCACAGACATACTTGCTGAAATCGAAGCACTTTCTAGAGTCGATTCACTGGCGAACATGCTAGCTGAGAGTGATGCGCTCGTTGAAGTAGATTCGCTCACTGATGTACTTGCTGAGATCGAGGCACTTTCCAATGCTAACTCGGCTGCTAGCATACTTGCAGAAGTTGAAGTACTTGTTGAAGCGGATTCGCTGGCGCTCACTGACACAGATTGGCTTGAGCTTACCGAGGCAGACTCGCTAGCGCTCGCTGAAGCCGATTGACTCGCACTCAATGACGCTGACTGACTGGCGCTGGCTGAAGCGGATTGACTCGAGCTTGCTGAAGCGGATTCGCTTGAGCTGACTGAGGCTGATTGACTGGAGCTGGCTGAGGCGGATTGACTAGCGCTCACCGAAGCAGACTCACTCGAACTTACTGAGGCTGACTGGCTAGCGCTCGCTGAGGCGGATTCACTTGCGCTCACCGAAGCAGACTCACTCGAACTTACTGAGGCCGATTGACTGGCGCTCACCGAAGCAGACTGGCTCGAGCTCGCTGAGGCAGACTGGCTGAAGCTGATCGATGCAGACTGACTTGTGCTTACAGACGCCGATTGACTGGCGCTCACCGATGTAGACTCACTAGAACTTGCAGACGCTGATTGACTGGCGCTCGCTGATGCAGATTCACTGGAGCTGACCAATGCAAACTGGCTGGAGCTGACTGAAGCCGATTCGCTGGAACTTACCGAAGCGGACTGGCTAGCACTCGCTGAAGCTGATTGGCTAGCGCTCGCTGATGCGGACTGGCTGGCGCTTGCAGACGCTGATTGACTCGAACTTACTGAAGCCGATTCGCTGGAGCTTGCTGATGCGGATTGACTCGAGCTGACGGACGCTGACTGGCTGGCACTCGCTGAAGCGGACTCACTTGCGCTTACTGAAGCGGATTGACTGGAGCTTACAGACGCAGACTGACTCGAGCTTACTGAGGCCGATTCGCTGGTGCTTGCTGAAGCAGATTCGCTGGAGCTTGCTGATGCGGATTGACTCGAGCTGACGGACGCTGACTGGCTTGAGCTTACCGATGCAGATTCGCTGGTGCTTGCAGACGCGGATTGACTGGCACTCAATGAAGCGGATTGACTGGAGCTTACTGAAGCAGACTGACTCGAGCTGGCTGAAGCCGATTCGCTGGTGCTTGCTGAAGCAGACTGACTTGCACTCAATGATGCTGATTGGCTTGAGCTTACAGACGCTGACTCACTGAAGCTTACTGAAGCAGACTGACTCGAACTTGCTGAAGCAGATTGACTCGAACTTACTGATGCTGATTCGCTGGAGCTCGCTGAGGCTGACTCACTTGCGCTCGCTGAAGCGGACTGACTTGAGCTTACAGATGCAGACTGACTAGCACTCGCTGAAGCGGATTGGCTGGTGCTTACTGAAACAGACTGACTTGCGCTCACTGACGCTGATTGACTGGCGCTGGCTGAAGCGGACTGACTTGCGCTTACTGAGGCGGATTCGCTGGAGCTGACTGACGCAGACTGGCTCGAGCTCGCTGAAGCGGATTGGCTGGAACTTGCAGATGCTGACTCACTTGCGCTGGCTGATGCCGATTGACTAGCACTTACGGAAACTGACTCACTTACGCTTACTGAGGCTGACTGGCTTGAGCTTACGGACGCAGACTGGCTGGCACTTACTGAAGCCGATTCGCTGGAGCTAGCTGAGGCGGATTGACTCGAACTTGCAGATGCAGACTGGCTTGAACTTACAGACGCAGATTGACTCGAACTTACTGAGGCTGACTGACTCGAGCTCGCTGAGGCTGATTGGCTCGAGCTAGCTGAGGCGGATTCGCTCGAACTCAATGATGCTGATTGGCTAGCACTCACTGAAGCTGATTGACTAGCGCTTACGGAAGCAGATTCACTTGCGCTCACTGACGCTGATTGGCTAGCGCTCACTGAGGCGGATTGGCTTGAGCTGACCGATGCTGATTGGCTAACGCTGACTGATGCAGACTGGCTTGAGCTGACTGAAGCTGATTGGCTAGCGCTCACTGAGGCAGATTCACTTGCACTCGCTGAAGCTGACTGACTAGCACTCGCTGAGGCTGACTCACTTGTGCTTACCGATGCAGACTGACTTGCGCTGGCTGACGCAGACTGACTCGAGCTGACTGAGGCGGACTGGCTTGAGCTTACCGACGCAGATTGACTCGAACTTACTGAAGCTGATTCGCTTGAGCTGGCAGAGGCAGACTGGCTCGAGCTCGCTGACGCTGATTGACTCAAGCTTACAGATGCAGACTCACTTGCGCTTACTGAGGCTGACTGACTAGCACTTACTGATGCTGATTGACTCGAGCTTACTGAGACAGACTGACTTGAGCTTACGGATGCTGACTGGCTAGCGCTGACTGAAGCTGACTGGCTTGAGCTTACGGATGCTGACTGGCTAGCACTTACTGATGCAGATTCGCTGGAGCTTACTGAGGCGGATTGGCTTGAGCTTACAGACGCTGATTGACTCGAGCTGACTGATGCAGACTGGCTGGAGCTTACAGACGCTGATTGACTCGAACTTACTGAGGCAGACTGACTCGAGCTCGCTGAGGCTGATTGGCTCGAGCTGGCTGAGGCGGATTCGCTCGAACTCAATGATGCTGATTGGCTTGCGCTCGCTGAGGCGGATTCACTCGCGCTTACTGAGACGGATTGACTAGCGCTCGCTGAAGCGGATTGGCTCGAACTTACCGATGCAGATTCGCTTAAACTTACTGAGGCGGACTGGCTAGCGCTGGCTGAAACGGATTCGCTGGAGCTTACTGAGGCTGATTGGCTGGAGCTTGCAGATGCAGACTGACTTGCGCTCGCTGAAGCTGACTGACTTGAGCTAACCGATGCAGATTCGCTGGAGCTTACTGAGGCGGACTGGCTAGCGCTGGCTGAAACGGATTCGCTGGAGCTTACTGATGCTGATTGGCTGGAGCTTGCAGATGCAGACTGACTTGAGCTAACCGATGCAGATTCACTGGAGCTTACTGAGGCAGACTGACTTGCACTTACCGAAGCTGACTGGCTTGCACTCAATGATGCAGATTGACTCGAGCTTACTGATGCTGACTGACTTGCGCTCACTGAGGCGGATTGACTTGCGCTCGCTGAAGCTGATTGGCTCGAACTTGCCGACGCAGATTGACTCGAGCTTACTGAAGCGGACTGACTTGCGCTCACTGAGGCTGACTGGCTCGAACTTACTGAAACAGATTGACTAGCACTTACGGAAGCGGATTCGCTGGCGCTTACTGAGGCTGATTGGCTTGAGCTTGCAGATGCCGACTGGCTTGAACTTACAGACGCAGATTGACTAGCACTCACTGACGCTGATTGACTGGCGCTGGCTGAAGCGGACTGACTAGCGCTTACTGAGGCGGATTCGCTGGAGCTGACTGACGCAGACTGGCTCGAGCTCGCTGAAGCGGATTGGCTGGAGCTTACAGATGCAGACTGACTTGTGCTCACTGAGGCCGATTGACTAGCACTCAATGATGCAGATTGACTCGAACTTGCAGATGCTGACTCACTTGCGCTGGCTGATGCCGATTGACTAGCACTTACGGAAACTGACTCACTTGCGCTTACTGAGGCTGATCGACTCGCACTGGCTGATGCCGATTCGCTTGAGCTGACTGAGGCGGACTGGCTCGCACTGGCTGAAGCAGACTGGCTATTACTTACTGAAATTGACGCTTGATTTGGCGTAATTTGTCCATTAAACACATCTGAAACCAAACCATCTACTGTCGTACTAGCAGTCACTGGTCCACTTGGAAGTCGTCCTCCATTGCGATCATATACTTTCTTCAAGTCAGTTGCAGTAAAGGTTACACTGGTAGAACTCCCCGTTGCCTGTTTGGTAAATGTTTCACCTGCAATTGTTAAAGTAACTGTTCCACCTGGAGCAACCCCATCTACCGTAATCGCTTGATTTGAGAGCCCACCTTTTTCGTTAAGATATTGATTCTCTATCCTTGGCGTCTGAGGGCGCACAGTAAAGCTCACGTCAATTTCATCCGTACTTCCATCTGGATAAGTTACCACCGCTGTCAAAGTATGCCGACCAGCAGACAAATTCGTATTGGTTCCAGATTTCCAAGTATAGGTTGTTCTAGTTCCCTTAGTAATTCCTGTAGTAGGTAATTCTGGCGTCCCTGTAGCATTCGTGATGTACTGACTGGCTTCACCAACAGAAACAGTCCCTGAATTGGCCGTTAGAGTAAAGTCTCGATTCACCTCAGCATTGATAGCTGGTTCGTACTTTTCAGACTGAGCATGGACTTCAAATTGAATTGCGGCAGGGTTGGCTGTTAAATCTTTTACAAGACCTACGTCAGTAGTATTTCCGCTAAAATTACCTTCCTGATCATAGGTGAAAACATAACGAGTCCACAAACTATTTACTGCTTGATTTTTTCCAACAGAACCCGTGATTGAAACGGTGAAAGGATTTGATGCTGTAGCATTTCCATCTTTGGCTAGTTTATTTGTCGGAACAATCATGCTGATACTTTGACCATTACTCGTAGTGAATGAGACAACAGTTGAAGTAGCCGGATAGGCCGCGGGAACAGCAGTAGGAACAAATTTTGCATGTTCAATTCGACCACTGTTATCAGTAAACTCAATGGTCGCAGAAAAATTTTCTTCTCGATAAATTTTAAATTTTTGTCCTTCTAGAACTGCGCCACCTGTAACGGTTATTTTCTGAAGTTCTGGCTTCTCTGTATCCCTAGCAGCTCTGAAGCTAGCGGTATTTGAAGCTTTGGTCAAAGCTTGTCCGTTTCTGCTGTCACGAAGTCCAGAGTTGGCACGTAACACAGCATTTGCAATGCTATTTCGAGCTTCTGTAGCTTTTTGTAGGATAGTGGCAAGGTTAGAAACCTCCCCTTTCAAGGCCTCTGCTATCTCATTCTTCGCTAGACTAGCCTTCGTAATCGCCTCATCCGAGTTTGGAAGTCCCTGCGCTTGAGTTAGAAATTGCCCAATCTCAGCAGACAAGGCCTCTAATTTCTTCCGTTTTTCTTCACTTTGCTTTTCTGTCAAGGCTACAGAAGTCATTGTGAGACTCGATTCAGCCGTCACACCTTCATTCTTTACATGACCAGACTGACTTCGAGGCAAGGATTCTGTAGAAAAATCAACTGCTTTTAATTCTTTTGAAGGTTGTGATTCTTTCACTGTCTCCCGAGCTGACTCACTTGTTTGGTACTGACTTTGAACACCAACCGAAGCTCTCTCTGACAGACCACTATTCGCTTGATTTTGTGTTCCAAGGGAGTCACTTGAACTAGCAGTTACACTTTGACTGTTTGCCAAAGATTGACTAGCAGAAGCAGATTGGCCCATCGACTGAATCATACTAGAAGAGCTTGAGGCACTGATGGACTGACTAGTGGAAGCAGACTGGCTGGCGCTCTGCGAATTGAATTCTGACAATGACTGGCTTTGACTGGTAGACAAAGACAAGCTAGCAGCATCTTGATGATTCTGTGTCGTCCCTAGCACTACTGAATCTCTCGTCGCCAGGGTATCTTTTGATTCGACAGTCTTTTCAACAGCGACTGCATCATTGGCATAAACACGCGTTTGCGTCGCAGCAAAACCACCTAAGATCGTCCCCGTAGCTGCTATCCCTTTCAAGACATCCAAGCCCGTCAACTTCTGACCTTCTTGCTTTTCGACCATTTCTGTCTTTACTTGGCTCGTATCCGCACTTCCACGCATCACCTTAAATAAGCCAAAAAGGGAAGTCGAGGCCCGTAGCCAATGCTTCCCTGATTTGATTAATTTGAACCGAGTTACACGGTCTGTTTCCCTATATTCACCCTTCTGGCGTCTAAAAAACATGTTCATCCCCTCAACTTGAAAAAGATCTATTCACCTATAAAATACTATCTCCTTATTATATACCAAATATACCGACAATTCAATATCTATAATATGTCCTAAAGAAATAAAATGATTTCAAAAATAACTTGATTTCAAATCTATTCTGTTTTTTCAATATAATCCTCATTTTATTGTTCTGTTAATATATTTTATTTATTTTTTAACCATTTCTATATGCTTTAAAAATTGAGCAAATAATTCCAATCACTCAGGGAATTGATTTTTATTCAAAATATAGAAAAAGTCCATGAATCAATAGCATACACAGACTTTTAGGAGTAGAGTATTTAAAGGTAGTTTCACAAATGAATTAATGGGGCCGGTAGCCGAGGTAACTTTCTATCCTTTCCAACGAAAAAATCCACGAATCGAAACCATTCGCGGACTTTTCTTACAACGCATTTAAGCAAAATGCCATACTAATTAATAGCCCTAATCTACGACACTGAGTTTTACAAATCGATTTTATTTGTAAAACGTGATTACGACGGAAAAATCCACGAATCGATAATATTCGTGGATTTTTCCTAGTAAAGCGTTTCGGTAAGCCGATTTTACACTACGACACGGAGTTTGGCAAATCGATTCTATTTGCCAAACGTAGTTAGTAAGGCAGTTAGCTAGTTCGCCAAATAGCGACTAGCGTCCAACAATTAGGAACTTTAGTTCCAATTGTTGGTGCTGAGTTACATCTTCTCTTCTAGTTCAACATCTGGATACTTGTCCGCAAACCAGCGAAGGGCAAAGTCATTTTCAAAGAGGAAGACTGGCTGGTCAAAACGGTCCTTGGCCAAGATATTGCGGCTTGATGACATCCGTTCATCCAAGTCCTCAGGCTTGATCCAACGAACGGTCTTTTTACCCATTGGGCTCATGACAACTTCCGCATTGTATTCGCCTTCCATGCGGTGCTTAAAGACTTCAAACTGGAGTTGTCCGACAGCACCCAGCATATACTCGCCTGTTTGGTAATTCTTGTAAAGCTGAATGGCTCCTTCTTGCACCAATTGCTCAATCCCCTTGTGGAAGGATTTTTGCTTCATGACGTTCTTAGCAGAAACTTTCATAAAAATCTCAGGTGTAAAGGTTGGCAGTGGTTCAAACTCAAACTTGTTTTTTCCAACCGTCAAGGTGTCTCCAACTTGATAAGTACCCGTATCATAAACCCCGATGATATCTCCTGCAACAGCATTGGTCACATTTTCACGACTTTCCGCCATAAACTGGGTGACATTAGAAAGCTTGGCAGTCTTCCCAGTACGAGGCAGATTGACACTCATCCCTCGCTCAAACTCACCTGATACGATACGGACAAAGGCAATGCGGTCACGATGACGAGGGTCCATGTTGGCTTGGATTTTAAAGACAAATCCTGAGAAATCCTTGTCATAAGGATCCACAATTTCGCCATCTGTTTTCTTGTGACCATGTGGTTCTGGAGCAAACTTAAGGAAAGTCTCAAGGAAGGTCTGCACCCCAAAGTTAGTCAGGGCTGAACCGAAGAAGACTGGAGTCAGTTCTCCTGCAAGAATAGCTTCTTCTGAAAATTCATTTCCTGCTTCTTGCAACAGTTCGATATCGTCCTTAACCTGAGCGTAGAAAGGATTGCTTCCAAAGAGCTTATCCCCTTCTTCCAGACTGGCAAAACGCTCATCCCCTTTATAGAGCTCCAAGCGTTGGTTATAGAGGTCATACAAGCCTTCAAAGGCTTTCCCCATCCCGATTGGCCAGTTCATAGGATAGCTCGCAATACCCAAGACTTCTTCTAGTTCTTGCAAGAGGTCCAGTGGCTCACGACCGTCACGGTCCAGCTTGTTCATAAAGGTAAAGACTGGGATGCCACGGTGCTTCACAACCTCAAACAATTTCTTGGTTTGGGCCTCGATACCCTTGGCAGAGTCCACGACCATGACCGCAGCATCCACCGCCATCAAGGTCCGATAGGTGTCTTCTGAAAAGTCCTCATGCCCTGGTGTGTCGAGGATATTCACGCGCTTGCCATCGTAGTCAAACTGCATAACTGATGACGTGACCGAAATCCCACGTTGTTTCTCGATATCCATCCAGTCAGACTTGGCAAAAGTCCCTGTTTTCTTCCCTTTTACGGTACCAGCCTCACGAATCTCGCCCCCAAAATAGAGCAACTGCTCCGTAATGGTTGTCTTACCCGCGTCCGGGTGGGAGATGATGGCAAAGGTACGGCGTTTCTTTATTTCTTCTTGAATAGTCATAAGTTCTCTTTCTTTGATTCTCTATTTTTAGTTGTTTCAGTTGCTAAGAATGATGTTTACATTGGATTGTACTATTCCTTTCAACTCTTCATTATATCGGATTTTGGGGAGTTTTTCAATTGCTCATCCGATGAAAAGGCAAGCTAGAGCACAGATTTCACCTGATTTCTCTTTTTCCACCGTTTCTTGAACAAGATATCAAAGAGAACCAGAGCCAGTGAGAGGATGACGGACACAAGAAGGTACTTTATCCATAGAGGAGCATTCGAGATAAATGGTGTATCCCTTAAGAGACCATAATTTCCACCCGTCACCTGATTAATCCCAACTAGAAAGAGGTTGAGAATAAAAGTATAGGCTACAATCATATATTTCTTGAGCAGACTCTTGTCATAGTGATTCATCAAGTAGACCAAGGAATTCACTAGAAGGGCATAGTGCCCAATCAAAAATGAAAAACTGGTGATATGGGGGAAATCATAGGGGTCAAAAACCGGGTAAACCAAGGCAAAGACCGCTCCACTAGCTCCTAAGAGGGCAAAATATTGCTTGCTCCGCCATTTATCTGGCAAGAAAACCACCGCAAACATAGCCAAACGGCAATGGTAAAATGGAAGGCTATTAGAAAATGGAATGCCAAAGCCAACATACCAACTATATAGGGCTAGCAACTGGAGGATCTGAATCCCCTTAAACAAGCGGACAAATTTCGGATTTTTGTGATAAACAAGCGCTCCATAAATACAAAGCACTAATAGGAGCATCATAATCCCATACCAAAAGAGCGAAATGGGAGGAGGAACCGTTTGAGATCTAGTGATAAATTGATGGAACATATTTCTATCCTAATTCTTATTTTTTCTTTTCTCTAGTTTAACCATTATAGCGAATTAAAAGCGATTTTTCAATTTCTATTTCTTTTCAGTTTGGCTCCCTTATTTATAGGAAAATATGGTAAAATAGAACAGACTAAAAATCATCATTTCACGAAAGGATGCAAGATGAAAATTACGCAAGAAGAGGTAACACACGTTGCCAATCTTTCAAAATTAAGATTCTCTGAAGAAGAAACTGCTGCCTTTGCGACAACCTTGTCTAAAATTGTTGATATGGTTGAGTTGCTGGGCGAAGTCGACACAACTGGTGTCGCACCTACTACGACCATGGCTGACCGCAAGACTGTACTCCGCCCTGATGTGGCCGAAGAAGGAACAGACCGTGACCGCTTGTTTAAAAACGTACCTGAAAAAGAAAACTATTATATCAAGGTACCAGCTATCCTAGATGATGGAGGAGATGCCTAATGACTTTTAATAACAAAACGATTGAAGACTTGCACAACCTCCTTATCTCTAAGGAAATTTCAGCAACTGAATTAACCCAAGCTACGCTTGAAGATATCAAGTCTCGCGAGACAGCTATCAACGCTTTTGTTACCATCGCTGAAGAGCAAGCTCTTGCTCAAGCTAAGGCTATTGATGAAGCTGGAATTGATGCTGATAATGTCCTTTCAGGAATTCCACTTGCAGTTAAAGATAATATCTCTACAGACGGCATTCTGACAACTGCAGCCTCAAAAATGCTCTACAACTACGAGCCAATCTTTGATGCGACAGCCGTTGCCAATGCAAAATCTAAGGGTATGATTGTTGTCGGAAAAACCAACATGGACGAATTTGCCATGGGTGGATCAGGTGAAACTTCTTACTACGGTGCCACTAAAAATGCTTGGGACCACAGCAAGGTTCCTGGTGGTTCATCAAGCGGTTCTGCCGCAGCTGTAGCTTCTGGGCAAGTCCGCTTGTCACTTGGTTCTGATACTGGTGGTTCCATCCGCCAACCTGCCGCCTTCAACGGGATTGTTGGTCTCAAACCAACCTACGGAACGGTTTCTCGTTTCGGTCTCATTGCCTTCGGTAGCTCATTAGACCAGATTGGACCTTTTGCACCAACTGTTAAAGAAAATGCCCTCTTGCTCAATGCGATTGCCAGCGAAGATGCTAAAGACTCTACTTCTGCTCCTGTCCGCATTGCCGACTTTACTTCAAAAATTGGTCAAGACATCAAGGGCATGAAAATTGCTTTACCTAAGGAATACCTGGGTGAAGGGATTGACCCAGAGGTTAAGGAAACCATTCTGAATGCCGCTAAACACTTTGAAAAACTTGGTGCCATCGTCGAAGAAGTCAGCCTTCCTCACTCTAAATACGGTGTTGCCGTTTACTACATTATCGCTTCATCAGAAGCCTCATCAAACTTGCAACGCTTTGACGGTATCCGTTATGGCTACCGCGCAGAAGATGCAAGCAACCTTGATGAAATCTATGTAAACAGCCGTAGCCAAGGTTTCGGTGAAGAAGTGAAACGCCGTATCATGCTTGGAACATTTAGTCTTTCATCAGGTTACTACGATGCCTACTACAAGAAAGCTGGTCAGGTTCGTACCCTCATCATTCAAGATTTCGAAAAAGTCTTCGCGGATTACGACTTGATTTTGGGACCAACTGCTCCAAGCGTTGCCTATGACTTGGATTCACTCAACCATGATCCAGTTGCCATGTACTTAGCTGACCTCTTGACCATTCCTGTCAACTTAGCGGGTCTCCCAGGAATTTCAATTCCTGCTGGATTTGCTCAAGGTCTACCTGTCGGTCTCCAATTGATCGGTCCTAAATACTCAGAAGAAACCATTTACCAAGCTGCTGCTGCTTTTGAAGCAACAACAAACTACCACAAACAACAACCTGTGATTTTTGGAGGTGATAACTAATGAACTTTGAAACAGTCATTGGACTTGAAGTCCACGTAGAGCTCAACACCAATTCAAAAATCTTCTCACCAACTTCTGCCCACTTTGGAAATGACCAGAATGCCAATACCAACGTAATTGACTGGTCCTTCCCAGGAGTTCTGCCAGTTCTCAATAAAGGTGTTGTCGATGCCGGTATCAAGGCTGCTCTTGCCCTCAACATGGACATCCACAAAAAGATGCACTTTGACCGCAAGAACTACTTCTATCCTGACAATCCAAAAGCCTACCAAATTTCTCAGTTTGATGAGCCAATCGGTTATAACGGCTGGATTGAAGTCGAGCTAGAAGACGGTACGACTAAGAAAATCGGGATCGAACGTGCTCACCTAGAAGAAGACGCTGGTAAAAACACCCACGGTACAGATGGCTACTCCTATGTAGACCTCAACCGCCAAGGGGTGCCTTTGATTGAGATTGTATCTGAAGCTGACATGCGTTCTCCTGAAGAAGCCTATGCTTACCTAACTACCCTCAAGGAAGTTATCCAGTACGCTGGCATTTCTGACGTTAAGATGGAAGAAGGTTCTATGCGTGTGGATGCCAATATCTCGCTTCGTCCTTATGGTCAAGAAAAATTCGGTACCAAGACAGAGTTGAAAAACCTCAACTCCTTCTCAAACGTGCGTAAGGGTCTTGAATATGAAGTTCAACGTCAAGCCGAAATCCTTCGCTCAGGTGGTCAAATCCGCCAAGAAACACGCCGTTATGATGAAGCTAACAAAGCAACCATCCTTATGCGTGTCAAGGAAGGGGCTGCAGACTACCGCTACTTCCCAGAACCAGACCTACCCCTCTTTGAAATCTCTGATGAGTGGATTGAGGAAATGCGGACTGAGTTGCCAGAATTTCCAAAAGAACGCCGTGCGCGCTACGTATCTGACCTTGGCTTGTCAGACTATGACGCTAGCCAGTTGACGGCAAACAAAGTCACTTCTGACTTCTTTGAGAAAGCTGTTGCCCTCGGTGGTGATGCCAAACAAGTCTCAAACTGGCTCCAAGGGGAAGTCGCTCAGTTCTTGAACGCTGAAGGCAAGACACTGGAACAAATCGAATTGACACCAGAAAACTTGGTTGAAATGATCGCCATCATCGAAGACGGCACTATCTCTTCTAAGATCGCCAAGAAAGTCTTTGTCCACCTAGCTAAAAATGGTGGTGGCGCGCGTGAATACGTGGAAAAAGCAGGTATGGTCCAAATCTCAGATCCAGATGTTCTGATTCCAATCATCCACCAAGTCTTTGCGGATAACGAAGCTGCCGTTGCCGACTTCAAGTCAGGCAAACGCAACGCAGACAAGGCCTTCACAGGATTCCTTATGAAAGCAACCAAAGGCCAAGCCAATCCACAAGTTGCCCTTAAACTCCTTGCACAGGAATTGGCGAAGTTGAAAGAAAGTGAGTAATTTACTCTTTATACACTTTTTTCTACTTTTAAGACGAGAATGAGACAAGGAGAATAAATGAACAAATTTTTACGATTGCTATTTGTCTTAGTCATCATCGCTATGTTAGGCGCTTCTATACTACAAATTTTCTTTCCATCGTACATGGGAAGCCACTCCGGGTACGGAATATCTGCTGGTTGGCAACGAGAAATTGGAATATGGAATTTAGCTGTATTGATTATTATTCTCGCTATCAATATTAAATACGATTGGTTCTATCTACGAATCGCACTTCTTGCTCTCATTATTGGCGGAATTGGAATAGGAACAAATCACTTACTCAATTATATGGAGTATCACTCTCCTGTAAATGCTATCGGTGCTTTTGAAAATTACTTGCTAGCAATAGGATGGATTGTGGGATGGCTCATCGAACGCCATTCCATAAAGAAGCTAAATGCTAGTAAATAACGCCTAGTATATCTTAGATGATTTTTAAAGGTTATTAAATAGTTTAATAATCATTCGAATTCAGAATTCTACCTTTTCAATCATATAGTTAGGAGACACATGAAAAAGTTTTACGCTCTTTTAATGACCTGTTTATTACTTGTTTTTCTATCCGTGCCTCAAATCGTTGATGCGGGTGTCGGACATTCCAGAAGTGGAGGGAGC
Source organism: bacterium (assembly GCA_905221305.1). Classification (GTDB taxonomy): domain Bacteria; phylum Bacillota; class Bacilli; order Lactobacillales; family Streptococcaceae; genus Streptococcus. Next base: position 100,907 of record CAJNCO010000001.1, on the reverse strand, counting down.
AGCCGCAGTAGTAGCCGCTCAAGTGGAGGTGGAAGTCGTTCTGGCGGATCATCCTACCACTACTACCGCTCTGGATATGGATCATCCTCTGACAGTTCTGCTAGCTCTCCCTATTTAGGATTTATGTTCATATTAGTCGGAGGAATCATACTAGTTGTTATCGTCAAATCCTTGCGGAATAAGTCTGGAGATTCGAGTTCAACCTACACTAGTAATGATTCTCAAACGCTCCATCGTCGAGTTGAACACAACACACGGGCCATTAGTCTTGTGAAATACGGAGATCCAAACTTTGACGCGGAAGCTTTCACATCTTGGGTTAAGGAAGTCTACCTTAAATTGCAGGTTGCCTGGACTGAGAAAAATTGGAACTCTGTCCGCGCTTTGGAAAGTACCAGTCTCTACTCCCAACACAGTGCCCAACTCGAAGACCATATTCGTGCTAAAACAACCAATGTTTTAGAGAAAGTTTGTATCGAAAATGTTCGCATCAAGGAGTTTATTGAAAATCCTGACGGAAACGATACCTTAGTGGTGATTCTATCATCAATTTTACGAGACTATGTCATTGACGATGAGACTCGCCGTGTCATTGAAGGAGACCCTAAAAAAGATCTCTTCACCGTGTATCAATTGAACTTTATCCGTCAACACGGTAGCCAAACGCAAGCAGTCAATCCAGACGAAGTTGTGAGCGACCACTGTCCAAACTGTGGCGCCCCATTGAAAATCTCTGCAGTTAGCGAGTGCGACTACTGTGGTGCCAATCTCTCTCGCAGTCCAAACCAATGGGTACTGGATACCTATGATGTTGTGGATGAAGACGAGCTTTATAATTAGGAGGAATTATGGGATTTATACGTGCAGCCTTATCAGCAGGCTTAAATAGTTTTAATGATAGTAAATTCAAGGAAGCCATTGTCCTTCCAGATAATGTCTCTGGCGACGCTTTGGCCGTCAAGGGACAATTACTCACAAAAGACCCAGATGGACGTTCTCGTCACAGCAATCAAAATACTGGACTTTTGTCAGATGGCAGTGTGGTTATCGTTCCCCAAGGTTATACCGCTGTTTTGGTAAACAATGGTACCTTCCTTGGTGAAGTCCTCGAAGCTGGTAGCCACGAATGGCAAGCTGGTGATAACGCCTGGCTCCTTGAAAAAGGTGGTTTAAAAGGCACTTGGGAAAACTTTAAAAACCGTTTCTCTTTTGGTGGACAAGTCATCACCCAACAGGAAATTATCTTTATTCGCATGCAACCTATTGCAGGTAATAAGTTCGGCACACAAAATGCGGTCGAATACTTCAGCGAACGTTACCAACAACTGCTCAACATCCGTTTCTATGGCTTGTTTGATGTAAAAATAGCAGACCCAGTCCTCTTCTACGTAAGTTCTGTTAGCCGTCAAATTACTGACGGACAGCCATTTACTCTCCAAGATGTAGCTCAAGGAACGCTCCGTCAAAATATCGCACCAAAAATTGCGATTGCCATTGCCAAATATACCAACGAAAACAAGGTTGATATCTATAGTCTCAATGCCAACCAAGACACCTTTAACGAACTCGCTAAACAAGAGGTCAACAAGGTTTGGACAGGTCTCTACGGGATTGAAGCAACTAACATCTTGCTTGAAGACCTCAGCTACGACCAAGAAAGTCTTGATATTGTTCGCAAACTTGATAGTGAGCTCGTGGCAATGAAGTACAACACGATTGAAATTGAAGAACGCCGTGCTCGAAACGAAGCGCTTATTGCTGCAGCTGCCAACGAAGGAAATGGCAATGGGATGAACATGTTTATGGGCATGAATCTTGGCCAGACTCTGGGTGGTCAACTAAGCCAACAAGTTCAAAATCAAGCACCGGCTCAAAACACTGGGCAAACTGCCAGCAAGAATTTTTACATCGAAGTCGATGGAAAATACGTCCTCGTTACCAAAGACGAAGATGGGAATATCGTACCAGTCAACTAATTAAGCTCCTTCTGATATTTGAGTAATGTTGTCTTTTATGGTACAATAAAGAGTAAATTATTTTATTAAAGAGGTAAAAACATGATTGAAGCAAGTAAATTAAAGGCTGGTATGACCTTTGAAACAGCTGACGGAAAATTGATCCGCGTTTTGGAAGCTAGCCACCACAAACCAGGTAAAGGAAATACCATCATGCGTATGAAATTGCGTGATGTCCGTACTGGTTCTACATTTGACACAAGCTACCGTCCAGAGGAAAAATTTGAACAAGCTATCATTGAGACTGTCCCAGCTCAATACTTGTACAAAATGGATGACACAGCCTACTTCATGAACACAGAAACTTACGACCAATACGAAATTCCTGTAGTCAACGTTGAAAACGAATTGCTTTACATCCTTGAAAACTCTGATGTGAAGATCCAATTCTACGGAACTGAAGTGATTGGTGTTACCGTTCCTACTACTGTCGAATTGACAGTTGCAGAAACTCAACCATCTATCAAAGGTGCTACTGTTACCGGTTCTGGTAAACCAGCAACGATGGAAACTGGACTTGTCGTAAACGTTCCAGACTTCATCGAAGCAGGACAAAAACTCGTTATCAACACTGCAGAAGGAACTTACGTTTCTCGTGCCTAATCTCTAGAAAGAGGTCATTCTATGGGAATTGAAGAACAACTTGGCGAAATCGTTATCGCCCCACGTGTACTTGAAAAAATCATTGCTATTGCTACTGCAAAAGTAGAGGGTGTTCACTCTTTTTCAAACAAATCAGTATCTGACACCCTTTCAAAACTTTCTCTTGGCCGTGGTGTTTATCTTAAAAACGTGGACGAAGAGCTCACAGCAGATATCTATCTCTACCTTGAGTACGGAGTAAAAGTTCCTAAGGTAGCGGTTGCTATCCAGAAAGCTGTTAAAGATGCAGTCCGCAATATGGCTGATGTTGAACTCGCTGCTATCAATATCCACGTTGCAGGTATCGTTCCAGATAAAACACCAAAACCAGAATTGAAAGATCTATTTGACGAGGACTTCCTCAATGACTAGTCCACTATTAGAATCTAGACGCCAACTCCGTAAATGCGCTTTTCAAGCTCTCATGAGTCTTGAATTCGGTACGGATGTCGAAACTGCTTGTCGTTTCGCCTATACTCATGATCGTGAAGATACGGATGTGCAACTTCCAGCCTTTTTGACAGAGCTAGTTTCTGGTGTTCAGGCTAAAAAGGAAGAACTAGACAAGCAAATCACACAGCATTTAAAAGCAGGTTGGACCATCGAGCGGTTAACACTCGTGGAGAGAAACCTCCTTCGCTTGGGAGTTTTTGAAATCACTTCATTCGACACCCCACAGTTGGTGGCGGTTAATGAAGCTATTGAGCTTGCAAAGGACTTCTCAGATCAAAAATCTGCCCGTTTTATCAACGGACTGCTCAGCCAGTTTGTAACAGAAGAACAGTAAATAGAAAAAAGTGTTTGATAATTGTCAAACACTTTTTTCTTTACTTCCTACTATCTAAAAATCAAATAATAAATATAAAATAAGAGGGACGGAGCATAGGGAATCGCATTATAGAAACTATGACAAACAATGGTAAATCGAAGACTACTCGTAACTCGATAAGCGACTGCAAATAGAAGACCAAGAATACTATAAATTAGGAGACTGATGGGGTCACGATGGGATAGAACTAAGTGACTGAGCCCGAAGATGAAAGAAGACAAGATCACATCCAAATAAAATTCCGACTTCGGAAAGAAGGTATTCATAAAATAACCCCTATAGATTGTCTCCTCGACAACAGGTACAATCGAAATGTTAAAGATTAAAAATACAAGACTTGATAGAGTCGTTTCTCGTCCGTTTAAGTAAAGTTCCGAAAGAAGGTCTTGGAAAATAAAGCTATGGTCAATCAATCGAATATTCTGCATTCGAAATTCATTTAGAAAAGAATAGATAAGAAAGCAAGCCATTAAGAAAGCGAGATAAGACCAGCGCCAATCCTTTTTCTTGAAGATAAAGAGCATCTTCTTCTTTTTCAACCACAAAACGAATAAAAAGAAAATAAGCAACACTTCTCCAACTAGAAAGATTATATAGCTGTCCATTCCTAAACCAAAGATTCTAGCTAGAGTTATAGCCCCTAATGGAGTTAAATAAATGTACAGAAACATTAAAATCATACAGATTCCTAAATGTATTGTCTTTTTCATTCTTTCTCTCCTAATGATAAACTCTCTATTAGGGCAATATAGAGGATATACCATTGATTATTTTCTTATTTATCTAGAGTATTCATGTTTATTCATGCTCTATTATCAAAATAGCTAGAACACATAGTTCTAGCTTTTAAAATTTCTTAGTATTTTCTAAAGCGTTGGTAACGTTCTTCGATAAGTTGGTCGAGTTGTAGTTTTTGCAACCTATCTAGTTCTACACGCAATTCATTTTTAACACGAGCTTGCAGTTCCTTACTGGAAAGGCCTGCCTCTGAGATGACCTTATCTACGATTCCCATTTCTAGGAGTTCATGCGAAGTGATTTTCATCAACTCCGCCGCTTCCATAGCACGACTTCCATCCTTCCAAAGGATAGAGGCAAATCCTTCTGGACTGAGTACGGCATAGATCGAATTTTCCAGCATCCAGACGCGGTCAGCTACGGCTAGTGCTAATGCACCTCCAGATCCTCCTTCACCGATAATAATCGCGATGATTGGAACCTTGATGTCGCTCATTTCCATCAGGTTTCGAGCGATTGCTTCCCCTTGTCCACGTTCCTCAGCTCCAACACCTGGGTAAGCACCCGCCGTATTGATAAAAGTCACAACTGGACGGCCAAACTTTTCTGCCTGTTTCATCAGGCGCAAGGCCTTACGATAGCCTTCTGGATGTGGTTGCCCAAAATTTCGTTTGAGGTTATCATGAAGACTCTTCCCCTTTTGGATACCAACGACAGTTACTGCTTGGTCACCTAACCAACCAATTCCACCGATAACCGCACCATCATCACGGAAAGAGCGATCTCCATGCAATTCGATAAACTCGTCAAAAATTCCATTGGCAAAATCAAGTGCGGTCAAGCGACTCTGCTCGCGTGCCTCTCTGACTATTTTTGCAATATTCATCCGCGACTTCCTCCATGCAATCTTACTAATTTAGCAATTGTTTCAGGCAATTCTCTCCGTTTAACAATTGCATCAACAAATCCATGTTCAAGCAGAAATTCTGCCTTTTGGAAGTCATCCGGCAAGGTCTCACGAACTGTATTTTCGATAACACGACGCCCAGCAAAACCAACCAAACTTTGGGGTTCCGCTAGGATAATATCACCTTCCATAGCAAAAGAAGCGGTCACTCCACCTGTTGTCGGATCGGTTAAAATAGTTAGGTAAAAAAGTCCTGCCTTGGAATGACGTTGAACTGCCGCAGAAATCTTAGCCATCTGCATCAAGCTCATGATTCCTTCTTGCATACGGGCTCCACCAGAAGCTGTGAAGAGAACGACTGGCAAGTTTTCTACCGTTGCATACTCAAACAAGCGCGTGATTTTTTCACCCACAACTGTTCCCATAGAAGCCATGATAAAGTTAGAATCCATGATCCCAAGGGCAACTTTTTGTCCCTTGATGCTAGCTGTACCAGTTAGTACTGCTTCATCCAAACCTGTCTTTTCACGCATTGTTGCAAGTTTTTTCTGATAGCCAGGAAAGTTTAATGGATCTTGAGTTTCAATACCTGTAAACATCTCCACAAAGCTACCAGAATCAATCGTCAAATCCAAGCGTTCCTGAGCTGAAATACGGAAAGTATAGCTACAATGGGGACAAATTCGTTCGCTCCCAAGATCCTTTTGATAAATGGTGTGTTTACAACCAGGACACTGGGAGAAGAGTTCATCCGGAACCTCAGGTTTGGCTTGTGGTTTCTGCCTTACGGAACGGTTAGGATTGATCCGAATATACTTATCCTTTTTACTAAATAGAGCCATAACTCCCCCTTTTAGTTCTCATACTGTTTGAAAGTCTATTCTTTTTCTTGGTATTTTGGCAAGAAAGTTTCCATCAAGAAGGAAGTATCGTAGTCACCAGCGATAACTCTGCGGTCTGAAATCAGATCCAACTGGAAGTCTGCATTGGTTTGCACTCCTTCAATATCAAGTTCATAAAGTGCCCGTTGCATCTTCATAAGAGCATCAAAACGATTCTCCCCATGAACAATGATTTTAGCAATCATACTATCATAGTAAGGGGGAATGGTATAACCTGGATAAACTGCTGAGTCCACGCGCAAGCCAACTCCACCACTTGGTAGATAGAGATTGGTAATTTTCCCTGGGCTTGGAGCAAAGTTAAATGCTGGATTTTCTGCATTGATCCGGCACTCGATAGCATGACCTCGTAGGACGATATCTTCTTGTTTGAAAGGTAAAGGTTGACCGGCAGCAATGCGAATCTGCTCTTTCACGATATCAACACCTGAAACAAACTCTGTGACTGGGTGTTCAACTTGCACACGAGTATTCATTTCCATGAAGTAGAAATTTCCACTCGCTTCATCGAGAAGAAATTCAATCGTCCCTGCATTTTCATAGCCTACAGACTCTGCTGCACGAACGGCTGCAGCACCAATTTCATTACGAAGGGTTTTGCCGATCGCAATGGATGGGCTTTCTTCTAAGACCTTTTGGTTATTCCGTTGGAGTGAACAATCCCGTTCACCAAGATGGACAACATGACCCTCTTGGTCCGCAAGGATCTGAACCTCAATATGGCGAGCTGGATAAATCACACGCTCAAGATACATAGCGCCATTTCCAAAATTGGCCTTGGCTTCACTGGATGCTGTTTCAAAGGCTGCGACCAAGTCTTCTGCCTTTTCAACCTTACGAATCCCTTTTCCACCACCACCTGCCGATGCCTTAAGCATGACTGGATAGCCAATTTTTTCTGCAACTGCAAGTGCCTCTTCAGCCGTGTGAACTTCACCATCAGATCCTGGGATAACTGGAACCCCAGCCTTGATCATTTGCTCACGCGCATTGATCTTATCTCCCATGGTATCCATTACAGCCCCAGAAGGACCGATGAACTTAATCCCCACTTCATCACACATCGTGGCAAACTTGGAGTTTTCGCTAAGAAAACCAAAACCTGGGTGGATGGCTTCTGCTTCTGTCAAGACTGCAGCAGACAAAATAGCGTTGATATTGAGATAAGATTCTGTCGCCTTACCAGGTCCGATACAGATAGCTTCATCCGCTAGGAGTGTGTGAAGAGCTTCCTTATCAGCAGTTGAATAGACTGCTACGGTTGCAATGCCCAATTCACGCGCAGCTCGAATAATGCGAACCGCAATCTCACCACGGTTGGCAATCAAAATTTTACGAAACATGGAGAACCTCCTTAGTTTCCAATTGCAAAGGTAAGAGTACCACTCGCTGCAAGTTTACCATCTACTTCAGCCTTTGCTTCAACCACGGCAATGGTACCACGACGTTTCACAAAGGTAGCCGTCATGACTAATTGGTCACCTGGTACAACTTGCTTCTTGAACTTAACCTTGTCCATGCCAGCGTAGAAGACCAGTTTCCCTTTATTTTCAGGTTTGGACAATTCCAAGACACCAGCAGTCTGAGCCAAGGCTTCCATGATAAGAACACCTGGCATGACTGGGTATTGAGGAAAATGCCCATTGAAGAAAGGTTCGTTGATGGTCACATTTTTAATGGCAACAATGGTATCCTCGCTCACTTCCAAGACACGATCCACTAGGAGCATGGGGTAGCGATGGGGTAGAGCTTCTTTGATTCCTTGAATATCGATCATTTGATACGTACCAATCCTTTACCGAACTCAACCATTTCTTCATTTGAAACGAGAATTTCTGTCACCACACCATCTTTAGGTGCAGGGATTTCATTCATGACTTTCATGGCTTCGATGATCACCAAAGTCTGACCTTTTTTAACACTGTCTCCGACTGTGACAAAGGCAGGTTTATCTGGTCCAGCAGCCAAATAAGCCACCCCTACAAGTGGACTCTCAACGACATCACCCTCTGGAGCAACCGTCGTATCAGCTAGTGCTGGAGCTTCTTCCACTGCACTCTCTACTGGAGTTGAAGGGGTAGAAACTACTGGACTTGCAGCTACTGCAGTTGGCATTGGAGCAACTTGAGCTGGTGCTTCAGAAGCCATTCTTGCTTCATTCTTACTGAACTGCAATTCGTCCGTTCCATTTTTATAAGAAAATTCTCTCAAACTTGATTGGTCAAATTGAGCCATCAAGTCCTTGATTTCATTTAAATTCATAATTATTTATTCTCCCAACGTTTGAAAGCAAGAACCGCGTTGTGTCCGCCAAAACCAAAAGTGTTTGAAATAGCATAAGGGATTTCTTGCTCCAAGCCTTTTCCATAAACGACATTGGCTTCGATATAGTCTGACAACTCGCTTGTACCAGCTGTCATTGGTACATAGTTATGACGCATGGCTTCGATGGTAGCGATGGCTTCTACTGCCCCTGCAGCACCAAGCAAGTGTCCTGTAAAGGACTTGGTTGAAGATACAGGTACTTCTTTACCAAGGACAGCTACGATCGCACCACTTTCTCCTTTTTCATTAGCAGGAGTTGAAGTTCCGTGGGCGTTGACGTAAGCCACTTGCTCTGGAGAAATTTCTGCTTCTTCCAAAGCCAACTTCATAGCCTTAATCGCACCTTGACCCTCTGGATGAGGTGAAGTCATATGGTAAGCATCACAGGTATTACCGTAGCCAACTACTTCAGCCAAGATAGTTGCACCACGTTTTTCAGCATGTTCAAGGCTTTCAAGAACCAACATTCCTGAACCTTCTCCCATCACAAATCCGTTACGATCTTTGTCAAATGGGATAGAAGCACGAGTTGGATCCTCTGTAGTTGATAGGGCAGTCAAAGCTTGGAAACCAGCGATAGCAAAAGGAGTAATAGATGATTCTGATCCACCAACTAACATGACATCTTGGAAACCAAACTTGATAGAACGGAAGGCATCCCCAATGGCATCATTTGATGAGGCACAGGCTGTATTGATTGATTTACAGATACCGTTTGCTCCGAAACGCATGGCAACATTTCCTGAAGCCATATTTGGCAAGGCTTTTGGAAGTGTCATTGGTTTAACGCGTTTTGGACCTTTTTCATGAAGACGGATAACCTGATCTTCGATTTCTTTAATTCCCCCAATACCAGAAGCAACGATGACACCAAAGCGATCTTTATCGATTGCTTCTACATCAAGATTTGCATTTGTCACCGCTTCTTGAGCTGCATACAAGGCATACAAAGAATAGTTGTCAAAACGGTTGGTATCTTTTTTGACAAAGTATTTATCAAATGGAAAATCTTGAACTTCTGCCGCATTGTGCACAGCAAATTCGCTGTGGTCAAATTTAGTGATTTCTCCAATTCCAATCTTCCCAGTTTGCAAACTGTTCCAAAATTCTTCTGGAGTATTTCCGATAGGAGAGGTCAATCCGTAACCTGTTACTACAACTCGATTTAGTTTCATCTGTCTTACCTATATCTTTCCTTATTTTTTACATGCTAAGTCCGCCATCAACAGCGAGAACTTGTCCAGTCAAATAATCCTGTCCAGCCAGGAACACTGTAGCATCTGCGATATGTTCTGCTTGACCGAAATGTTTCATTGGGATTTGGGCCAATGTCGCTTCCTTGACCTTATCAGATAAAACAGCAGTCATATCCGACTCGATCATTCCTGGTGCAAGAGCATTTACGCGCACATTACGATTGGCAACTTCACGTGCAACTGACTTGGTAAAACCAATCAAACCTGCTTTAGAAGCTGCATAGTTGGCTTGTCCAATATTTCCCATCAAACCGACCACACTAGACATGTTGATAATCGCTCCTTCACGTGCCTTGATCATCTGTTTCAATACTGCTTGCGTCATGTTGAAGGCACCTGTCAAGTTGATCTTAATCACTTTTTCAAAGTCTTCTTCGGTCATCTTGAGCATAAGCGTATCTTGAGTGATCCCAGCATTGTTGACCAAGACATCGACAGAACCGAGTTCTGCAATCGCTTGATCTATCATACGCTTGGCATCTGCAAAGTCTGAAACATCACCTGAGATCGGTACTACTTTGACGCCGTAGTTTGAAAACTCAGCCAGCAATTCTTCTGAGATTGCTCCTCGACTATTCAAGACTACATTAGCGCCTAGGTGGGCAAATTTGTGAGCAATGGCAAGTCCGATACCACGACTTGAACCTGTTACAAAGACATTTTTGTTTGTAAGTTGCATTCTATTTCTCCTGTTTCCTGTTGTATTTTGTGGGAGAAGGGATCATTAGTTTCCTAACAAAGCATCCAAGCTTGCTTGGTCTTCAACGTTAGCTAGCTGAGCTGTTTTATCGATTTTTTTGACAAAGCCTGATAGGACCTTACCAGGACCAATTTCAATAAAGTTGGTTACCCCAGCATCCTGCATCACAGCAATACTTTCATAAAAACGAACAGGTTCTTTGACCTGACGCGTCAAAAGCTCTTGGATTCGACCTTTTTCCATAACAGCAGCTTCCGTATTGCCAACTAGTGGGCAAGTGAAATCAGCGAAACTCACTCCCTCAAGAGCTTCAGCTAGTTGCTGACTAGCTGGCTCAAGAAGGGCTGTATGGAAAGGACCCGATACATTTAAAGGAATCAATCGTTTTGCTCCTGCTTCCTGCAAGAGTTCAACTGCGCGGTCAACTGCAGCCACCTCACCACCGATAACGATTTGGCTTGGGGTGTTGTAGTTAGCTGGAGTTACTACTCCAACTTTAGAGGCTGTTTCACAAGCTTCCTCAATCACTTCAACTGGAGTATTGAGAACCGCAACCATCTTCCCAAAGCCTGCAGGTGCAGCCTCTTCCATATAAGCACCACGTTTAGCAACCAAGGCAACTGCATCCTCAAAGTCCAAAGCACCACTTGCTACAAGAGCAGAATATTCCCCAAGAGACAATCCTGCTACCATATCTGGCTGGTAGCCCTTTTCTTTCAATAGTCGGTAAATAGCAACCGAAGTCGCTAAAATAGCTGGCTGCGTATAGCGAGTCTGGTTTAACTTGGCTTCTTCCTTGTCAATCAAATCACGAAGGTCATAACCCAAAACCTGACTGGCTTGGTCAATTGTTTCCTTGACAATAGGATAGTGATCATAGAGATCACGCCCCATCCCTAGATACTGAGCACCTTGACCTGCAAATAGAAAGGCTGTTTTAGTCATTTCTTACAACTCCTACCCAACGAGAGGCTTCTTCTTGAATTTTCTTGGCAGCGCCATAGTATAGATCTTTTAGGATTTCTTCGACGGTTTCTTCTTTAGAGACCAAACCAGCAATCTGACCCGCCATGACAGAACCACCTTCTACATCTCCATGAACAACGGCTTTGGCAAGAGCGCCAGCTCCCATTTGCTCAAAGATTTCTAAATCTGGGTTTTCTTGTTTGAAGGCATCTTTTTCAGCCTGCTCAAAGTCACGTGTCAACTGGTTTTTAATGGCACGAACGGCATGACCAAAATGCTGAGCTGAAATAGTCGTATCAATATCACGCGCTTTTAAGATTTTTTCCTTGTAGTTTGGATGGGCGTTAGATTCCTTAGCTACTACGAAACGCGTACCAACTTGAACGGCCTCAGCACCAAGCATAAAGCCTGCAGCGACACCTTCACCGTCCGCAATTCCTCCAGCTGCGATAACTGGAATTGAAACAGCTGCAGCAACTTGGCGAACCAAGGTCATCGTCGTTAATTTACCAATATGCCCACCGGCTTCCATTCCTTCTGCAATAACTGCATCTGCACCAATTTTTTCCATGCGTTTTGCCAAAGCAACACTTGGAACAACAGGAATAACTGTAATTCCTGCATCATGGAAACGAGTCATGTATTTACTTGGATTTCCTGCACCAGTTGTCACCACCTTGACCCCTTCTTCAATCACGAGATCAACGATGTCTTCTACAAAAGGTGACAAGAGCATGATGTTGACACCAAAAGGTTTGTCCGTAAGTGATTTGATTTTATCGATATTAGCCTTCACGACCTCTTTAGGTGCATTCCCACCACCGATAATCCCTAGACCACCAGCTTTTGATACTGCACCAGCCAAGTCACCATCAGCAACCCAGGCCATTCCTCCTTGAAAAATAGGATAATCAATGTTCAATAATTCTGTAATACGTGTTTTCATAGTGCCTCCATCATTCCTTGCTTACGTAATAGTTCGATGAGTTTATCATTTGAGTTTCAAACTATTACCTAAACAAGAGGGAGTGGGTTTCCCCTACTCCTTCTAGTAATATGTTAATTATTTTGTTTGCTCTTCAACGTAGGCAACCAAGTCACCAACTGTTTTCAAGTTATCTTCTGCTTCGATTTGGATATCGAAAGCATCTTCGATTTCAGAGATTACTTGGAACAAGTCCAATGAATCTGCATCCAAATCATCAAAAGTAGATTCAAGTGTTACTTCTGATGCGTCTTTCCCAAGTTCTTCAACGATAATTTCTTGTACTTTTTCAAATACTGCCATGATAGGACTCCTTTAAAATATAAAAAATTTATAACTATGTGTTTACCACATGATTACCTAGATTGTAAGAATGAGTGTGCCCCATGTCAAACCTCCACCGAAGCCTGATAGGAGAATCGTCTGGCTACCATCTAAACGAATCATGCCATTTTCCACACACTCTGAAAGCAAAATCGGGATACTTGCTGCACTGGTATTTCCATACTCCATCATATTGGCAGGAAGTTTGTCTCGGTCTACACCAATCTTCTTAGCCATCTTATCCAAAATGCGGATATTTGCCTGATGAAGCAAGAGATAATCCAATTCCGATGCTGTGATTGGACCATTTTCAATGGTTTCTTTGATCGATCTAGCAACATCACGATTTGCAAAATCAAAAACTGCTCGTCCATCCATCTTCAAAAAAGCAGGAACTGCTTCTTGATCTGAGAAAGGAGAAGCCAAAGCCGTTTGACCATAGGTCAAACACTCGCTCCGAGAGCCATCTGTATAGAGACTTTCCACAAGGAAGTGACGTGTTTCGCTCGCTTCCAAGAGAACCCCACCAGCACCATCCCCAAAGAGAACAGCTGTTGAACGATCTGACCAGTCAACTGCCTTGGATAAGGTCTCAGCCCCGATAACAATCCCTTTTTTGAACTGTCCAGAACTTAAAAACTTTTCTGCAGTTGAGAGAGCGAATACAAAGCCACTGCAAGCTGCTATCAGATCAAAGGCGAAAGCTCTATGCGCTCCGATATTTGCCTGAACTCGAGCTGCTGTGGAAGGCATCATCGAGTCTGGGGTAATCGTCGCTACAATGATAAAATCAATCTGATCCGCTGTTAAGCTCCCTTTAGCCAACAAGCTCTTAGCTACTTCTGTCGCCAAATCACTTGTAGACTCTGTTTTTGAGATATGTCTCTGTTTAATTCCTGTCCGACTTGAAATCCACTCATCGCTTGTGTCCATGATTTGGGCTAAGTCATGATTAGTGACCACTTGCTCTGGAACATAATGAGCAACCTGGCTTATCTTTGCAAAAGCCATTATTTCAAATCCTCCAAAAATTGATAAAGATTGATTAATCCTCTACCCATAACTTCTATTTCCTCAGGACTCATGCCATCGATGATTTTTTCGACCATTGCCTTGTGAAAACGTCTATGAAGACGATGGACTAACCGACCTTTCTTGGTCAAATGCAGATAGACCACACGTCGATCCTGATCAGAACGAATACGCTCAATATAACCTTTTCTTTCCAGGTTATTCAAGCTAGTTGTAACCGTTCCAAGAGTTACCATCAGTTCCTTTGAAACCTTGCTTGGTGTTGCCTCCGGAAACTTTCCAATCACATCAATCGTGTGCATTTCTTTTATGGAGATGTCTTTGAATCGACTACCTCGTAAGCTAACCTCCTCGATCACAAGGACATTGTTGAAAATAGATGTTAGATAATCATTTACTTGTTGGTAGTCCAAATCGTTTCCCTCCTTCTAAAAAACTTTCACAATCAAAGCATTTGATAAAAGAAGTATATCAAACTTCAAAAAATTGTGCAAGTATTTTTTTACATTCCTGTAAATTTCGGTCTTCTTCTTTCAGAATGTGCTCGAACCCCTTCTTTAAAATCTTCAGTTAGAGATAACGATTCTTGTAATTTCAATTCTAATTCAGCATAATTCTGCCAATCCTTAAATTGACTTTCCCAAACTAACTTTTTAATCGCTGCGTATGAGTTTGCTGAACCTCTTCTTAATTTTTTCAGAACTTGTTCTCTTGTTTTTTCTAATTTGTCAACTTCACAAACACGGTATACCACGCCCCATTCTAGCGCTTTTTCAGCAGTCAAAGCTTCACCTGTCATAGCAAGTTGTGCAGCCCGTGTTACCCCGATACTACGACTCAAGAGATGAATCCCACCAGCGTCTGGCGCCAATCCAACTCCAACAAAGGCTTGAATGAATTTTGCCTTGTCAGTCGCTAAACAGAAATCAACTGCTACTGCCATATTTGCTGCAGCACCAGCAACCGCTCCATCTACTTCCATCAAAACAGGTTTTGGAATTTGCTTGATTTTAAAAGAAATTGTATTGACTAATTCTGCAATCTTATTCAAAGAAGGGATATCATCTTCATCTACTGCGCGTTTCATCTCAACCAAGTCTCCTCCAACTGAAAAGACCTTCCCATTCGCATTAATCAAGATGAACTGCACAGCTTGATCCTGCTCCGCTAGAGTCAAAGCTTCTAAAATTTCCTCACACATTGGGATATGAAAACCATTTGCCACTTCGGGACGATTCAAAGTAATGATAGCCAGATCATCTACGATCTGATATAAGATATGATTCATAGCTTCTCCTTTTCTTTTATAAGGCGATGAAATTGTTTTATCATCAAAGTATACCTTTTTTTGGATAAAGAGGCAAGGAAAAACTAAAGGAAAGTGTCTCAGCTGATTATTTTCCCATTCATTATGAATGTGAGAGAAATTTTACACACTTACTTTTAAACCGTTATCGCTTTTCAGAATAAGTTAGTGTTTTCTTCTATTATAATAGGAAGTTATTTTCTTCATTGAAAAATGCCCCTCTTTCTGCTATAATCGTATAAAATACTTACTTGAGGAGTCCTTATGAAGGTTGTAAAATTTGGCGGAAGCTCGCTTGCCTCTGCTGGTCAGTTAGAAAAAGTCTTAAATATTGTTAAAAGTGATAAAGAACGCCGTTTTGTAGTTGTTTCTGCACCCGGCAAACGCAATGCTGAAGATACTAAGGTAACTGATGCCTTGATCAAATACTATCGCGACTATGTGGCTGGAAATGACATCAGTGCTAGCCAAAGCTGGATCATTGACCGTTATGCCGCTATGGTTAGTGAACTAGGGTTAAAACCTGCTGTTTTAGAAAAAATCTCTAAAAGTATTCGGGCCTTGGCAACTCTCCCTATAGAGGACAATGAATTTCTCTATGATACCTTCCTAGCGGCTGGAGAAAATAACAATGCCAAATTGATTGCAGCCTACTTTAACCAAAACGGTATAGATGCACGCTATGTTCACCCCAGAGAAGCTGGAATTGTTGTCACAAGTGAACCTGGAAATGCACGTATCATTCCATCTAGTTATGACAAGATTGAAGGCTTGGCTGATAGCAACGAAGTCCTTGTCATCCCTGGTTTCTTTGGTGTGACTAAGGAAAATCAAATCTGTACTTTTTCACGTGGTGGTTCAGATATCACAGGTTCTATCATTGCAGCAGGTGTTAAGGCTGATCTCTATGAAAACTTTACAGACGTAGATGGTATCTTTGCTGCCCATCCTGGTATTATCCACCAACCACACTCCATTCCTGAATTAACCTACCGTGAAATGCGTGAGTTGGCTTACGCTGGATTTTCAGTCCTTCATGACGAAGCCCTTCTACCCGCTTACCGCGGAAAAATCCCTCTTGTCATCAAGAATACCAACAACCCTGACCACCCAGGTACGCGTATTGTTTTAGAACACAGTAGTGATAAATTCCCAGTAGTAGGGATTGCGGGTGACTCAGGATTCGTCAGCATCAACATGTCTAAATACCTCATGAACCGCGAAGTCGGGTTTGGTCGCAAGGTTCTGCAAATTCTTGAGGACCTCAATATCGGTTGGGAACACATGCCTACAGGTATTGACGATCTTTCAATCATCCTCCGCTCCCGCGAATTGACTCCTATCAAAGAAGAAGAAATTCTACGCCAACTCGTTCAAAAAGCTGAAGTGGACCATGCTGAAATCGAACATGACCTTTCCATCATTATGATTGTCGGAGAAAAGATGAAGAGCCATATCGGGGTAACTGCTACTGCAACACGAGCTCTATCTGAAAACAAGATTAACATCCAGATGATGTCCCAAGGTTCAAGTGAAGTTTCCATCATGTTTGTTGTCAATAAAGAGCAAGAAAAAGCAGCTATCAAGGCTCTCTATCATGCCTTTTTCGGTGAAAGTAAGGAAGACTAATCATGGCCCAATCACTCAATCAAGTCATTGACCTCCAAACTACTGGGACATCTTACCTCTCTATCTCTGGAAAAGTTGGAAAATTTTTAGTCGGGGATCAAGCCTTAGAGTTTTATCCTGATGTCAATGTCGAACAATATATCCAAATCCCCTGGTCCAGCATTCAGCAAATAGGAGCCAATGTAACTGGTCGCAAGATCAGCCGTCACTTTGAAGTCTTCACCGATCAAGGAAAATTCCTTTTCGCTTCAAAAGACTCTGGAGCTATCCTCAAAATCGCTCGTGAAAAATTAGGAAACGACAAGGTTGTGAAACTTCCGACTCTACTCCAGACCATTGGACAAAAACTTAAAAATCTATTTGCAAAAAAGTAGAAACTTTAGTATAATCATAGCAACGGATAAGTAAGTTATCTCCTTCTTTCAGAAAGTCTGCGGGTGCTGCGAGCAGATAGGAGGGATAGGTGAAATTCTACCGTTAGTAACAATTAAATATAGAATCAAGTGCACACCTGTGAAGTTGGATGGAACCGTGGCCCTGCCACTCCAACACTTTGTCAGGTGTGCTTTTTTCATAAAGGAGTTCTTATGTTAGATATTAAACGTATTCGTACAGATTTTGATGCTGTCGCTGAAAAATTAGCTACACGTGGTGTAGATGCTGCTATCTTGAATGAGATGAAAGAAATCGATGCTAAACGTCGTGACATCTTGGTCAAGGTTGAAACTTTAAAAGCAGAACGTAACACAGTTTCTGCTGAGATTGCCCAAGCCAAGCGAAACAAGGAAAATGCCAATGACAAGATTGCTGCTATGCAAACCCTATCTGCTGAAGTCAAAGCCTTGGATGCTGAATTGGCGGACATCGATGCTAAATTGACAGAATTTACCACTACTCTTCCAAACATCCCTGCCGACAGCGTTCCTGTTGGAGCTGACGAAGATGACAATGTGGAAGTTCGCCGTTGGGGTACTCCGCGCGAATTTGACTTCGAGCCAAAAGCTCACTGGGATCTTGGTGAAGACTTGGGTATCCTTGACTGGGAACGTGGCGGTAAAGTAACTGGCGCTCGTTTCCTCTTCTATAAAGGACTTGGGGCTCGTTTGGAACGTGCTATCTACAACTTCATGTTGGATGAGCATGGTAAGGAGGGCTACACAGAAGTCATCACACCTTACATGGTTAACCATGATTCTATGTTTGGTACCGGAAATTATCCAAAATTCAAGGATGATACTTTTGAATTGAAAGACACTAGTTATGTCCTCATCCCTACAGCTGAAGTTCCTCTTACAAACTACTACCGTGATGAAATCCTTGACGGTAAAGACCTACCGATCTACTTCACCGCTATGAGTCCATCTTTCCGTTCTGAGGCTGGTTCAGCTGGTCGTGATACCCGCGGCTTGATTCGTCTGCACCAATTCCACAAGGTTGAAATGGTCAAATTTGCCAAACCAGAAGAATCTTATGAAGAATTGGAAAAAATGACAGCCAACGCTGAAAACATCCTTCAAAAACTCAACCTTCCATACCGTGTCGTTGCGCTCTCTACTGGAGACATGGGCTTCTCAGCAGCTAAGACTTACGACTTGGAAGTTTGGATTCCAGCCCAAAATACCTATCGTGAAATCTCAAGTTGTTCAAATACAGAAGATTTCCAAGCTCGTCGTGCCCAAATCCGTTACCGTGATGAAGCAGATGGCAAGGTTAAACTCCTTCACACTTTGAATGGTTCTGGACTTGCAGTTGGACGTACAGTGGCTGCCATTCTTGAAAACTATCAAAACGAAGATGGTTCTGTAACTATTCCAGAAGCACTTCGTCCATATATGGGTGGCGCTGAAGTTATCAAACCATAAAAAATAAGGCCTAGCTAGAAAATAGCTAGACCTTTTTTCGTAACCAAATCAGATAAGCCCCCAATACAAAGAATAAAATAGTGAGGCAAATAACGGTTTCAGCCAAGACCAGATAATCCAGAAATGGAAGTTTCAAAATTCCCTGAGCCATCTTGAGCGAAGTAGCTGTGATAATGGTTGGGAAGGTTAGGGCTGAGAAGGCTGGTTGAAAGCCTTGTTTTAAAATATTGGGCAGGCGAGTCAAAACAAAGAAAAAGAAGGACTGAGATGCCAAAATCATGACAATCAAGAGCCAAGTCGGTAGGCCTGCTCCTCCAACTCGAACTAGAGAAGCTAAGAGTAGGGAAAAGGGAGCACAGTAGATTCCTTCCTGTCCAAGCAAGGCCACTGGGAGTGGATCTTTCTTTAAATCACTATAAATAAGGGGATAGAGATAGAAGGTCAAGACAAAACCAAAACTCAAGGTCGCATAGGCAATTTCAATGATACCGACAAGAGGATAGGTCAAGGCTGCTACTGCTATCCCCACATAGAGTACCGTCCAGCTAGGAGTCGCATTGACCCTCCGACCTGGACAGGCAAATTTGATGGTAAAAGTAGCAATCAAAGCCAAATCCAAGAGAAATGAAAACCACCAGATCCCTTGTGCTACTATAGGAAGAGCAGGGAATACGCGAAAGACATAGGTCGATAAAATCATCCCAGCCATGGGAAAAGTGGCCATCCCAGACAAAAGAGGGGGCTTGGTCAATTCTTTCCTGATTTCTTCCCAATTAAAAAGATGAACAACAAGAAAGAAAATCCACAACACTAGACCAGTCAGACTCAATAAATGCGACAGAACAGGCAAAGTATCTGCAATCAGATTTCCTGCACCTGCTAAACCTAATAAACAGCCAGAAAATACTAAGGGGAGCTTTTTCATCCGAGCCTCCAATAATCATGTTATTATTAGTATAGCATAAAAGCGCTTAAAATAGCATAGAAAAATGAAGACTGGATTGCTCAGTCTTCATTTTTTCTTTCTGATTCGAACTAGGCATAAGGTTGCAATTCTGGATTAATTGGCGTATTGGCTAGGTTGTTGGCATAGTTGCAAAGACTGGCAAGACTAACACCGAGAACCACATCCAAGGCATTTTGTTGCGTGTAGCCAGCTTCCAAAAATTCAGCCAAGGCTTCATCTCCTACACGCCCTTTGGTATTGATGACCGCCAAGGTAAACTTAGCTAGGGTGTCCAATTTAGGATCTGTTTCAATCGGAGTGCGATTGCGGAGAGCTTGTAGAAGATCATCATTCATCTGGATTTGTTTGATTGAAAAGGCTGTGTGACCTGCGACGCAGAAAGCACAACCATTGGTTACAGCAGCTGTGATTTGCACTACTTCACGCTCTACTGGTGTCAGGCTGTTGCGACGGTTGATGGCTCCGACAGTTCGGTAGGCTTCAAGCGCGGTAGGAGCATTAGCCAAGAGACCGATTAGGTTGGGAATATAGCCGTTGTTGTCTTTTTGTACTGTTTCAAGAACTTCTTTTACTTCTGCTGGTGCTGATTCTACTGTGTGGATTGTAAATGTTGTCATAAGAAACCTCTTTCATTTTATTGTCATTTAGTCTATCATAGAATTTCACCCTTGGATAATATATATTTTCAATCGCCTTGATAAAAAATGTCTATGAAATGAAAAAAATCACACTAAAAGTGTGATTAGGTTAGTGTTTAAAATACTTTCTGGTTTCGGAAATAACGACTGGCGACAAGACCAAGAGGGCAATCAAGTTTGGTAAAGCCATCAAGGCATTGACGATGTCTGCGATAATCCAAACCATATCCAACTCGATAAATCCTCCCAACAAGACCATGACTACAAAGACTACACGGTAAAGCCAGATAAAGCGGACACCAAAGAGAAACTCAAAACAGCGCTCTCCGTAGTAGTTCCATCCGAGAATCGTCGTAAAGGCAAAGAGTACAAGGAAGATGGTCAAAAGAGCTGGTCCAAAGTGTGAAAAAACTGTTGAAAAGGCGGACTGGGTCAAGGCAACTCCATTCAAATCACCACTCCAAACCCCAGTTACCAAGATTGTTAGACCTGTCAGAGTACAGATAATCAAAGTATCAATAAAGGTTCCTGTCATGGAAATCAAGCCTTGCTCGACAGGTTCATTTGTCTTAGCCGCAGCCGCTGCAATGGGAGCTGATCCAAGTCCAGATTCGTTAGAAAAGACTCCTCGCGCCACACCATTTTGGATAGCCATCCGAATGCTGGCACCTGCAAAACCACCTACCGCAGCAGCTGGACTAAAGGCTGAAGTAAAGATGAGGGCAAGTGTGGCTGGGATTTTCTCGATATTAAAGAGAATAACTGTAAGAGTTCCTAAAATATAGACAATAGCCATAAAAGGAACCACTGCTGTCGAAACTTTTGAAATGGATTTGAGACCACCAAAGACGGCAATCCCTACAAAAATGGATAAAATCAGAGCTGTGATAGCTGGATCAACTTGGGCTGTATTTTGAATGGATTCTGTAATCGAATTGACTTGGGTAAAGGTACCAATCCCTAGAAGGGCTACCAATACACCCGCTAGGGCAAAGAAGATAGCAAGTGGACGCCACTTTTCTCCCATCCCCAAAAGGATGTAATGCATGGGTCCTCCAGCTACAGCTCCATTTGCATCCTTTGTGCGATATTTGATGGCCAACAAGCCTTCAGCATATTTGGTCGCCATCCCAAAGAAGGCCGCCATCCACATCCAAAAGAGGGCCCCTGGTCCCCCAACCTTAATGGCTGTTGCGACCCCGATGATATTTCCCGTACCAACGGTGGCGGCTAAAGCCGTACAGAGAGCAGCAAAGCTCGACACATCGCCATGCCCCTTATCCTTGGTAAAGATCAGCTGAAAGGCCTTAGGGAGACGAGCTACCTGCAAAAGACCTAGTCGGATGGTCAAATAGATACCTGTTCCGACCAATAAGATCAAGAGGGGAGGCCCCCAAACGAAAGCATCTAGCGCTTTAAGCAATTCTAACATATCCTTCTCCTATCTTTCAACCCCAAAAGAAAGAGCACATGCAAGATACATGTACTCTGGAATGCTTAGATAAATGCCAAAAAGCGGTCTATCCTAGCTCTGTCCTTTTACCTGAGAGTTTGAGCAGTTACCTGCCTTGCCCCTTCGGTGCCTTTACGGTCTCTCCAGAGTTCCGTCCATTTACAGTCATGGAAAACAAACCTTTCTCCACTTCTATTAAACTTCATTCGGTGTTGGTATTTAATTGATTCTTATTTTACAAAAAATGTTGGCTTTTGTCAATGTGTTTTGGGAAAATCTTATTTAACTCTGTAGAAGAAAGATTGAGCATTCCCATGTGCGTGGGGTGCTATTAATTAAATCAATCCTGCTTCACTATTATTCCACACGGTATAAGAATTGTTCTGGTTTATTATGTACTGGAAATGAAGCACGATAAATGATTCTATCTTTACTAATATCCGAAGCGTCTGATATTAATCCATCCATTGATGTCTCATCCGGTATTCTAACACCTGCTGGTATGAATTGAATAAAGACTCCAAAAGATGAACCTGAATAGCGAGCTCGTAGAAAATCATTGACTATTTCTGATTCTGCAAGGTCAACTTTAAAATTCTCTGGTTCTATCAATCCCTCTTTACTAAAGACTAAGTCTTCTCCTCCGTGACCATTACTCCATCTTCCCTCAATGCTAGAGAAATCACCATTTTTATGGCGTTAATATCCATTTTCCCAGAAGTATTTTGATTTGATGAAGATGCTGTTTCCTCTGTATCCTTGTCTGCACTGCTTCCTCCAGGAAGTTTATCAGAAACAGATTTCCAACTTAGAGTCTCTAGAGAAATGGGAGAACCTACTCCAAGTTCCTCTAACTCTTGAGCTTCCTTAACTTTTACCAAAGACTGTCCATCCCCACTAAATTGGTAGTAAGCATAAATATGACTCGTTGCCGAACTAGATCCACGATAGAGCAGAGAATTGTCTGGCAGGATACCGACTGTCATTCTCTCACCAATCTGGTCTAAACGATTTTCTTGATTGGTCAGACGGATCACCTTTCCATCTTTCAAAGTACGAATATCAAGTAAACTCTTTTCGCCACTCTTCATTTCAAGAGCAGGCAAGAGTTCATCCACTCCGTCGTTATTCAAATCTGTCTTGTGGTAAACTACATCTGTGTAAAAACCTTGAGAAGACTTTACTTGACTAGCTAGGGGATTGACATCCATACCAGTTGGCAAGGTGCCTTTAGCTACTTTTTCGTAGTCATCCAAAACCTTATTGTAGTAACTGTAGTCCATCTCTGGAGTCGCTACAGATGTATCTGATATTGAGCTAGATGTTGGTTCCGCGCTTTTATTCCAAGGTAGATACTGACATCCTCCCAAAACCAGTGCCAGTAAAAGCGTTGTGGCTAATAAATACTTTTTCATATTACTCCCTTATCTAGAAATCTATCCTATTTTACATTCAATCATCTAACAAAACGATGATTCTTTACACGAAAGACAACTGATTGTCCATCGTATACCTTACCATCTTGTCCTTTTCCTTTAATAACAAAGCGATAACTGCCATCTGTAGTTGCACTAAAGAAGTAACGAGTTTGAAAGACACGTAGACTTGGATTGTAGATCACAGTAAACTTGGTTTGTGTAGAAACCTTACCTGTATTTGCATCAACTAGGGTAAAATCATAGGCTACTTTATAAGATGAAGACGGAGTGCTAGGTAGAGCAATATCGATATAGGTCATAGCATCATTGACATGGTAAAGGCTTATTCCTAATGATGTCGCTTGTGAACTGCTAGCTGTATGCGTACTCTGAGAGCGAATCCATTTACCTGAGCCATCAACTTGATAACCATCTGGTGTACGCTCATTCACTGCCATCTTACCGTTTGACTTGAGATAATAATCACCCACCCAAGTACTATGAGCGTAGCTGCCTTCTGATGTTAAATAGTAGTATGAACCATAATTCTTATCATAAATCCACTCTCCTTTAGCCATCTTACCGTTTGACTTGAGATAATAATCACCCACCCAAGTACTACGAGCGTAACTTCCTTCTGCTGTCAAGTAGTAGTATGATTTGTAGTTACTATCGTATACCCACTCACCTTTAGCCATCTTACCATTTGACTTCAAATAATAGTTATCTGACCAAGCGTTACGAGCATAGCTACCTTCTGATGTTAGATAGTAATATGAACCATAGTTCTTATCATAAATCCACTCTCCTTTAGCCATTTTTCCGTTTGATTTAAGATAATAGTTACCCACCCAAGTGTTACGAGCGTAGCTGCCTTCTGATGTTAGATAGTAATATGAACCATAGTTCTTATCATAAATCCACTCACCTTTAGCCATGTATCCGCCTGATTTGAGATAATAATTACCTACCCAAGCGTTTTGAACATAATTTCCTGATGCATCTAGATAAAAGTAAGAAGTATAGTTTTTATCAAATATCCACTTATTCATGATTTTCACCCCATCTTGATAATAGGATGAACCTAACCAACCACTTTGTTTAGCAAGAGCATTATTATTTGCATTATCAGTTTCGTTTTTATTTTCTACACTTGGCTTACTAGTTGATTCCTGCTCCTTAGGAACAACCTCCAGCTTAGTCAACCAAACATAATACGCTAACCCCTTTTCATTATTTTCTCGAACATCCGCAGTCACTTTATATGTTACTCCGTTCGATTCAACATTCATCGTATAGATTCCATAATCTGATACATTAAATACTATATCTTTACCATTCATAGTAAAATAAAAGTCTTTATACAGATTAGAAAATAGTTTTTTATACTCTGTTATATAATTTGAATCAATGCTATCGATAGCCTGATAGCCTTGATAAACCGGACTAAGCTTTGGATTTCTTTTCTCTACTAACACAACATTTGTTGCTACTAATGATTTACTTAAATCTTTGACTTCTGAATCTGCATTTTTATATGATTTGATATTTAGAGTTTCTGCACTTGGTGAATCCGCTTGTATAACTCCATTGACATATCCTGCTGTAAACACGCTTAATACTAAGGCGCTAGCTAATAATATTTTTTTCATTTTTTTCTCTCATTCATTTTATCTAAAAGATAGGCCCTAAATTCAGAGCATTTAGGACCTATTACTCAAATTATGTTAGCGAACCCACTTACCTGATCCATCTACACGATAACCATCTGGTGTGCGTTCATTGACAGCCATTTTACCGTTTGATTTAAGGTAGTAATTGCCTACCCAAGTATTACGAGCGTAGCTTCCTTCTGCTGTCAAGTAGTAGTATGATTTGTATTTACTATCGTATACCCACTCACCTTTAGCCATCTTACCATTTGACTTCAAATAGTAACTGCCTGACCAAGCGTTGCGAGCGTAGCTACCTTCTGATGTCAAGTAGTAGTATGCCCCATAGTTTTTATCGTAAATCCATTCACTTTTAGCCATCTTACCATTTGATTTAAGATAGTAATTACCTACCCAAGTATTACGAGCGTAGCTACCTTCTGATGTTAGATAGTAGTATGAACCATAGTTCTTATCGTAAATCCATTCACTTTTAGCCATGTATCCGCCTGATTTGAGATAATAGTTACCTACCCAAGCATTTTGAACATAATTCCCTGATGCATTTAGATAGAAGTGTGAATTATAGTTTTTATCAAAAATCCACTTGCTTGTGACTTTTTTACCATTTTGATAATAAGATGAACCTGACCAACCAGACTGAACTGTAGGTTTTGGTGTTGGTTTTGGTGTTGGTTTTGGTTTTGGCGTTGGTTTTGGTTTTGGCGTTGGTTTTGGTGTTGGTTTTGGTGTTGGTTTTGGTGTCGCTTCTGATGTAAAATCAAGTTGAGCCTGACCTCCTACAACTTTAAAAGGTACTGAGCGACCAAATGCTGTTTTACCAAAATCATCCTTTGTATACATTTCAATATGATATGTACCATTTTTTAGTGATGAAATTGAAATATCTTCATTAAATCTCGTCTCCCCCGATACATAGCTTGCTGTACGTGTATCAACAAGAGCACCCGTATCTTCATTAACAATATCATATGACAAATATCGGCTGATATAACCAGAGTCTTTTCGAATATCTAACAACATTCTTTGACGATAATTCGGGTTGTCTTGAACATTAACAAAGCTCAATTTCAAAGGAAACTCTGCACTATTTGTTTTAGGATCATTTAAAACGGGCTGTGTAAACTTTATATTTTTTTGAATAGTAGAAGTTGGAAAAAATTGAAATTGACCTCCTGCTACTTTAAAAGATACTGAGCGACCAAACGCTGTTTTACCAAAATCATCCTTTGTAAACATTTCAATGTGATATGTACCATTTTTTAATGACGAAATTGAAATATCTTCTCTAAATCTCGTCTCCCCCGATACATAGCTTGCTGTACGTGTATCAACAAGAGCACCCGTATCCTCATTGACAATATTATATGACAAATATCGGCTGATATAACCGGAATCTTTTTGAATATCTAACAACATTCTTTGACGATAATTTGGATTATCTTGAACATTAATAAAGCTCAGTTTCAAAGGAAACTCTGCACTATTTGCTTTATCATCAGTCAGAACAGGACTTCTATCTTCAGTTTTTTGAGCAGCAGAAGCCAGAAATGATTGAAATTTCCCCCCTGCTATTTTAAACGATACTGAGCGACCGAAAGCTTTTTTACCAAAATCATCCTTTGTATACATATCAATATGATATGTTCCATTTTTTAGTGCTGAAGTTGAAATATCTTCTCTAAATTTAGTCTCAGCTGATATATAGCTTGCTGTACGTGTATCAACAAGAGCACCCGTATCCTCATTGACAATATCATAAGATAAGTATGAACTGATATAGCCTGAATCTTTTTGAACCTCTAACAACATTTTGTTGCGATAATTTGGATTATCTTGAACATTGATGAATGTAAGTTGCAACGGAAATTCCGTTTCATTAACACTAACGTCCGTCAAGGCATGAACCTCCGTGGGTTGAGCTACAAGTACTCCTGCTCCTAATAAGGAAGTTGCTAGCAGTGAACTTAGCAATAATGATTTTGTTTTCATAAAAAATCTCCTTTAAAATTTTATTGTTTGCGGTTACATTATAACATAATTATTACCTTTTTTATAAAAAACGTATTTATATATCCCTTTTTTTCTTAATAAACTGATATTCTCCAAAAAATAGAAACTATAATTACCTTTTCCTTGAAAAATGTTAAAAAACAAGGAAATTATGATAAAATAGAAAAAAAGACCCAAGGAGATTTAGGATGCAAGATGAAAGTGTGTATGGATTAGTCTATAAGACTATTCGTGAGGAGAGAGGATTTACACAGAAGGAAGCTGCTGGGACTACAGTGACGCCACATTTTTTACGTCAGTTTGAGCAAGGAAAATCTCGAATAACCATTCAAAAATTTGAAGAGATTCTTTCTAATATTGGAATTGATAAAGAAATCTTTGATAGTCTCAAAACACAGATGTTTCCAACTGAATTTCATAAATTACAGTCTCAAATTGCTGATTTGGCCTATAAGCGTGAATTTAAAAAGATCCTTAGCTTGATTAATCAGTCTCTGGAAAATCCTGGAATAGCTGAGCACTATGTGATCGCCAATCGTGTAGTCAATAAATTTGCTATCGCAAACATCATCGGCGATTCTTTTCTGACTCCAAAAGATTATCAAGAACTAGAATATATCAAGAACTATCTCAGTGAATTGGACGACTGGAATAAAATTGAGGTCAATATCTTTTCATCCATCCTGCCTCACTTTTCAATCGAATTTTTAGATTACAGACTCTACAACTTATTAGATACTCTAAAAAAACAGACTGAATACCATTCAATCCGTACTGCTGACTACTATATTGCCTGCTTAAGAACTGCTATCAAGCATTACTCTGTTAATGGCTACTATGATAAAGCTGAAAATCTAGCGTTGAAGACTCTGGAAGTGATTAATACCTTCCCTCTACTGAGTACCAAGATGACAGAGATGATTAGCCTTTCCATGGAACGTGCTAATAATTTTCTCAGACAAGACGATGTCAGAGGTCTAGAACTTGCTAAGCATATCTTTGCCAGTCTTGATAACTTTGAAAAAATCTATCCAAATCAACTTCTGACTCGAATGAGAGAGGATTTCTTTGTTACTGTCACACAACTCAATCACACTGGACAACCTTTAGATGACTAGTCTAGAAATCAAAAAAGCTTGAGGAACCACATATTTCCTCAGGCTTTTCTTATCCTTTAAAGGTCACAATGGTTGCGCCACTACCGCCAGCATTCTGTGGAGCATAGCCGAAAGTCTTAACATGCTTGTTTCTTTGCAGGTATTTGGTGACGCCCTCACGGATGACTCCCGTACCGATACCATGGATGATGTCGACTTGCGCCATGTTATTGAGCAGGGCTTGGTCGATAAAGGCGTCCAGCTCATTCATAGCCTCTTCGTACCGTTTACCTCGGAGATCCAGTCTGGCTTGCGGACCACGACCAGAAGCTCGTTTGACGACATTGACTTGTTTTTTCTTGACTGGGGCTTCTTGCTGAGCCTGAACAAGGTCAAATTCTTTCTCTTCCAAGGTCATCTTGATTAAACCGACTTGGGCTTCCCAACGGCCGTCCTTAAGCTGATTGGTCAATGTTCCACGTTGTCCATAACTGAGTACCACAATATCATCTCCCACCTTTGGAGCTCGTTTTTTCTTGGCTTTTTGAAGGACCTTGTTTTTAGACAAGTCAACTTTTTCAGGAGCCAGTTTTTTCAACTCAGCCTTGGCTTCAATGATTTCATGGGGTTTGAGTTGAGACTTACTGTGGAGGTTCTTGAGAATCTGGTCACTCTCATTTAGAGCAAGTTCCACAATCTCGGCAGCCTGTTCACGCGCCTTGTTGAGCTCAGTTTCCTTTTCACGATTGAGTTCGTTATAGAGTTTTTTGAGTGCTCGGTTCATCTTGAGGTTTTCTTGCTCCACCTCACGGATATTGTCCAAGCGTTTGCGACTTTCAAGCGTTTGCTCTTCCAATTGTTCAATGATACGGTTGACATCATTATCTTGGTTGACCTGCTGGCTGGCATCCCCGACAATGACATCTGACAAGCCCAGACGTTTGGCAATTTCAAAGGCATTGCTTCGGCCAGGAACTCCCTGCATAAAGCGATAGGTCGGACGCAGACTTGCTGTATCAAACTCCATGCTGGCATTTTGCACAAAGGCTGTTTCGATACCGTAGGCCTTGAGCTCTGGATAGTGGGTCGTCGCCATGGTCTTGACCTGACGCAGACGAAGATCCTCCAGAATAGCCATAGCAAGCGCTGCTCCTTCCTGTGGATCGGTACCAGCCCCGAGCTCATCTAGCAATAAGAGCGAGTGCTGATTGACCTTGCCAAGAATATCTACTATATTGGTCATGTGGCTGGAGAAGGTAGACAAGCTTTGTTCAATAGACTGCTCATCCCCAATATCGGCGAAGATTTCCTCGAAAACACCGACACGGCTCCCCTTATCAGCTAAAATGGGCAAGCCAGATTGGGCCATGAGTTGAGTCAAGCCCAGGGTTTTGAGCATGATGGTCTTCCCACCCGTATTGGGACCTGTAATGACAATAGCCGTTAATTCCTTACCAAAGTGTACATCGTTTGCGACAGCATTCTTGACCAAAGGATGGCGAACATGAAGGAGTTGAATCTCTTGGTTCTCTGAAAATTGAGGAACAACTGCTTGTCTTTCTTGAATGAAACGCACCTTGGCACGAATCAAGTCTAAATGGCCGATGATCCAAGCGTCATTAGCAATCTCTGCAGCATGAGGGCGGACCCGTTCTGAGAGCTCCTGCAGGATGCGAATCATCTCATAGCGTTCATCAGCTCGCAGACTGGCGATTTCTTCGCTCAGCTTGACCACCTCCCGTGGCTCGATATAGACCGTATTCCCACTAGCAGAGATGTCATGGACAACACCTGCAATCTTATTGCGATAGGTGTTCTTGACTGGTAAGACTTGACGGCCATTTCTGCTAGCAATTATACCTTCCGTCAACATCTGCGCTTTTTGCTTGAGCAAGTCTTGCAAGACATCTCGAACTTGACTCTCGCTATCATGGATTTTCCGACGGATGCGTGCTAGCTCTTCACTGGCGAAATTTTCGATAAATCCTGCATCATTTAGAGCTTGAAGACTTCCTTGCAAGTGTGGAAACTCATGCAGTTTTTCAAACCATTTCGCCAACTGCTCCAAGCGTACGTTTTCAAGATTGGCATAAAAACCTTTCAACTCTCTGCTAGCCAGTAAGACCCGTTTGAGGAGCAGGAACTCCTCAATATTGAGATCCCCCCCCATCTCCAGACGCTTGCAGAAAGCTGAAATCTCACGTGTCGCTAGGATGGCAAAGTGGGGTTGCTCCACAAAAAGGGCTTGCATTTCCTCCATCTCTGTAAAGGCTTGTTTGATCTTATCCACCTTAGCAGTTGGAGCCAAGCCTTTTAGCTCCTCTAAGCCTTGCTCAGTCAGGAGATGCGGTTCAAACAAGGCTTTGATTTTATTAAATTCTAAGGTTTCTAGTATTTTTGTATTCATATTTTTTCCTTGTATGCTGGTTTACAAGATTATAGCAACTAGGTGTTTTGACCTAGTCGTCCAATCTGTAAACAAAGGGCTAGGAAAAATCCCGCCCTTTTTATCCGATTAAATTTGTCACCCAAAGTTGTTTGATAAGGTTTGTCGTAAAAGGGACACTTTGGATGATATGTTTGGCTACTATACTTTTTTCGAGTGAATTTTGAATGATTGCCAGAGGCACTGTTGCAAGGATGGTCAGAGCCATTTGCAAGACAAATAAGGTTACCAATAGAGATAAAAGGCCTGATCCGATACGCAACCATTTGACATCGAGCTTTTTAGTTGGAATCAAGTGCAGGAACAAACCGATAAAACGTCCGAAACTATAACAAATCCCAAAAACTAGAAGATAGGCTAGACCCGCATAAAAGACCTTGTCTAGCTGAAACAGCTGGTCTGAAGGGAAGAAAAAGGTTCCCTGTCCTTCCTGAGGATTGGCATAAGGGACAAGCAAGTGGAAGTGGTCACCCAGTGATTTATAAAACTGTCCCGCAACAAAGGCTGAAATCACTGCCACGAGGAAATAATAAACTTGCAGGACCAAACCTCTACGGTAGCCGATGTAAAAGCCCCAAGCAAGAACCAATAAGAGTAGGATTGAAATCATAGGGAGTCCTCAATCTTGCTCTGTTCTTGTTTAACAGCAATCAACTTGTGGCGGAGTTCTAACAACTCTTGCTCCTTGTCATCAAATTCAATTTCACGATTGAGCTGTGTAGACAGACAGTTGACCGCCAAAAGAAGCGCAATGGTCTCATCATCCGCCCCAGGCATTTGTTCTTTAATTGCTTGGTATTTTTCAGTCGCAACCTTGGCAATTTCCTCCATAAAGAGGTTGTCATGCTCGGTTGTTAAGGTTAATGTCTTTTTCCCGAATGTAAACTTATATCGATTTAGATTTGCCATAAAATTCACCTCACGATATTATACCAAATTTCGCTAACTTTGTCAGTTTTTACCAATTCTCCTGCTTTTGTGGTACAATAGAGACTATGGCAAGTATCACACTCACACCAAGTGAACAGGAAATTCAGAGCTTTTTAAGTCAGTATCAGAAGGCTCTAAGTCCTAGTAAAAATCCTTATATTCGCTATTTTTTGCGACTGCCTCAGGCAACGGTTTCCATCTATACTTCTGGAAAAGTCCTCCTGCAAGGCGAAGCTGCTGAGCACTACGCCAATTTCTTTGGCTATCAGGTTCGACAAGAAAACAGTGGACAAGATTTTCCTATGATCGGTACCGATGAGGTGGGAAATGGTTCCTACTTTGGCGGACTGGCTGTCGTGGCTTCCTTCGTGACACCTGACCAGCATAACTTCTTACGAAAACTCGGTGTGGGGGATTCCAAGACTCTGACAGACCAAAAGATTCGTCAGATTGCCCCTATCCTCAAGGAAAAAATCCAGCACCAAGCGCTCCTCCTTTCACCGAGCAAGTACAACGAAGTTATCGGAGAGCGTTACAATGCTGTTTCTGTAAAGGTTGCCCTTCACAATCAGGCTATCTTTCTCCTGCTTCAAAAAGGAGTCCAGCCAGAAAAAATCGTGATTGATGCTTTTACAAGCGCTAAAAACTATGACAAGTACTTGGCGCAAGAAGCCAACCGTTTTCCAAACAAAATTAGCTTAGAAGAAAAAGCCGAGGGCAAATACCTGGCTGTTGCAGTTAGTTCCATCATCTCGCGGGATCTCTTTCTCGAAAACTTGGAAAATCTTGGACGAGAACTAGGCTATCAACTGCCAAGTGGCGCTGGAACTGCATCTGATAAGGTTGCCAGCAAAATCCTTCAAGCCTATGGTATGAAGGGACTTCATTTCTGCGCCAAACTGCATTTTAAAAACACTGAAAAAGCCAAAGCACTTCTAGAAAGGTAAATTATGAATTCGTTTAAAACATTTCTAAAAGAATGGGGAGTTTTCTTCCTGATTATCGCACTGGTCGGTCTTAGCCGCATCTTCCTTTGGAGCAATGTCCGTGTGGAAGGACACTCTATGGACCCTACCCTAGCCGACGGAGAGGTTCTCTTCGTTGTCAAACATCTCCCAATTGACCGCTTCGACATCGTGGTTGCGCATGAGGAAGACGGAAATAAAGACATTGTCAAAAGGGTTATCGGTATGCCTGGAGATACCATCCGCTATGAAAATGACAAACTCTTTATCAACGGTGAAGAAACGAATGAACCTTACCTAGCTGAATATCTCAACTTGTTCAAAACAGAAAAGTTGCAAAACACCTATACTGGCAAAGGATTTGAAGGCAATAAGGGAGTTTACTTTAGAGAACTTGCTCAAAAAGCACAAGCCTTTACGGTCGATGTCAATTCCAACACCAGCTTCAGCTTTACTGTCCCTCAAGGCGAATACCTTCTCCTTGGTGACGATCGTCTAGTCTCTAGCGACAGCCGCCATGTCGGTACCTTCAAGGCCAGCGATATCAAAGGCGAAGCAAAATTCCGTTTCTGGCCACTTAACCGTATCGGAACTTTTTAAGATAAGGAAGAGGCCGAGAATGCTAAGTCTCAGCCTCTTTTTCTATTGCGAGAAGAAGACCTTTTAGTCTCCTAGCTTATTGAAAGAAGCTAAGGGTACAACTCTCACGAACTCATGTAAAGGAAACCTATGGAAGTTTATTTTTCAGGCACCATTGAACGGATTATTTTTGAAAATCCCAGTAATTTTTATCGTATTCTCCTCCTAGATATCGAAGATACCAATGCGGAGGACTTTGACGATTTTGAAATCATCGTCACCGGAACCATGGCGGACGTGATTGAGGGTGAAGACTACACTTTTTGGGGGCAAATCGTTCAGCACTCCAAGTATGGGGAACAGCTTCAGATCAACCGTTATGAACGCGCAAAACCAACTAGCAAGGGCCTCGTCAAGTACTTTTCTAGCAGTCATTTCAAGGGGATTGGGCTCAAAACTGCCCAAAAGGTTGTGGAACTCTATGGAGAAAATACCATTGATGAAATCCTAGAGCATCCTGAGAAACTCGAAACCATCTCTGGACTATCTTCTAAAAGTCGCGAGGCCTTCGTTTCCACACTTCGCCTCAACTACGGGACTGAAATGGTCTTGGCCAAACTTGCCAACTACGGAATCCCTAATAAATTAGCTATTCAAATCCAGGATACCTATAAAGAGGAAACCATCGATATCGTTGAAAATTATCCCTACCAACTGGTCGAAGATATCAAGGGCTTGGGCTTTACTATCGCTGACCAATTGGCGCAAGAATTGGGGATTGAAAGTCAGGCTCCAGAACGTTTCCGAGCAGGACTCGTTCATAGTCTTTTAAACGCCTGTATGGAAAGTGGGGATACTTATGTTGAAGCCAGAGATCTATTAGAAAAGACTCTAACCCTACTTGAATCCTCACGACCTGTGGAATTAGAACCCCGCCAACTTGCACAAGAATTATCCAATCTCATTGAAGAAGAAAAAGTTCAGCAGGTTGATACGAAAATCTTTGATAACAGTCTCTTTTTCGCTGAAGAAGGGATCCACAATCACCTCATGCGTATCCTTAAAAAGGAAGAAACCCAAAAACAAGAAATAGCAATCATCCAAGAGCATATTGCTACGGTTGAGGAAGAATTAGGCATTCAATACGATGCCATTCAAAAGCAGGCTATCTGCGACGCTATCCAAAACAAGGTCTTTATCCTGACAGGTGGACCTGGTACAGGTAAGACCACGGTTATCAATGGGATTATTGGTGTTTATGCTCTATTAGAGAGGCTAGATCTTAGAAAGAAAAGTAGTCTACCGATTCTCCTAGCTGCTCCAACTGGTCGTGCCGCACGTCGCATGAATGAGCTGACAGGCTTGCCTAGTGCAACGATTCACCGTCATTTAGGTATGACTGGAGACGATGATACCAGTCATTTGGAAGATTATCTAGATGCTGATTTTATCATTGTAGACGAGTTCTCTATGGTAGATACCTGGCTAGCCAACCAGCTATTCTCCAATATCTCCTCTACTAGTAAAATACTCATCGTAGGCGATAGTGACCAGCTGCCATCGGTTAGTCCTGGTCAAGTCTTGGCTGACTTACTCCAGATTTCAAGTATTCCTCAAACACGCTTGGAAAGAATCTACCGTCAGAGCGAAGAATCAACCATTGTCACCCTTGCTAGTCAGATTCGTCAGGGAATTTTACCTGCAGATTTCACTCAGAAAAAAGCAGACCGTTCCTACTTTGAAATCGCTAGTAGCCACATCCCTGCGACCATTGAAAAAATCATAGATGCTGCTATCAGAAGTGGTATCCCTGCACGTGACATCCAAGTTCTGGCTCCTATGTATCGTGGTACAGCAGGAATTGATGCCATCAATCAACTCATGCAAGAACTGCTCAATCCTCTTCAAAAGGGACAGATTAGTTTTGAGGCAAGTCAGTTTCATTACCGCACAGGCGATAAGGTCATTCATCTGGTCAACGATGCAGAAGTCAATGTCTTTAATGGAGATTTAGGCTATATTACTGACCTGATTCCTGGAAAATACACTGAATCTAAGCAAGATGAAATTATCATCGATTTTGATGGCAACGAGGTTTCCTATCCTCGAAATGAATGGTACAAAATTCGTCTGGCCTATGCTATGAGTATCCATAAGTCACAGGGGAGTGAGTTTCCAGTTGTGATTCTGCCAATTACCAGTGCTAACAAGCGCATGCTGGAGCGAAATCTCATCTACACTGCTATCACTCGCGCCAAAAGCAAACTCATCCTACTTGGTGAACTTCAGGCCTTTGACTATGCAACCAAGCACATCGGGACAGCTCGCAAGACCTATCTGATTGAACGTTTTAGTGATTTAATTGAAAATAATATTGAAGAAAGTAAACAAGCCTTCTCTGAAACTGCCACAACAAATGACTCTGGACAATCCTACATCCTGACCGAGGAAAACTGGTCTAGTATTCCAGCTATGATTGGGATTAGTCAAGATGACCTTCAGGAGTTTTTCGGAAAATAAAGTATAAGAAAACCCACCGAATACGGTGGGCTTTTTATCTTTTCAGATTATTTTACTGTTGCAGTGCTTGTGATCAATTCAACAGCTTTTTTGATTGTGATATCGTGTTTCAACATATCAGCTGAAAGCAAGCTTTGTACTTGAGCAACTTCCATGTTGTAGTCTGCAGCCAATTGCTCGATTTCTTTTTGGATTTCTTCTTCAGTAGCGTCAAATCCTTCAGCTTTAGCAACTGCTTCGATTACAAGGTTAGTCTTCGTACGTGACTCAGCTTCTGCTTCGTATTGTTTATGAAGGTCTTCTTGAGTAGTTCCAGTGATTTGGAAGTACATGTCAGGGTTGATACCTTGACGTTGCAAGTTTCCAAGGAATTCATTTACTGAGCGGTGAACTTCTTCGTGAATCATTTCTTCTGGAAGTTCTACGATTTCAGCGTTTTCTACAGCTTTATCGATTGCTGCGCCTTCAACGGCGTCTTTGTATGCTTCTTCTTTCGCAGCAGTCAATTCTTTGCGGTATTTTTCTTTCAATTCGTCAAGAGTTTCCACTTCTTCGTCGATATCTTTTGCGAGTTCATCATCAAGAGCTGGAACTTCTTTAGCTTTTACTTCGTGGATAGTTGTCACGAATTTAGCTTCTTTACCTGCAAGGTCTTCTGCTTGGTAGTCTTCTGGGAATGTTACAACAACATCAACAGTTTCGCCAGCTGAGTGACCTACCAATTGATCTTCAAAACCAGGGATGAATTGACCTGATCCAAGTCCAAGTGAGAAGTTTTCACCTTTTCCACCGTCAAATTCAACACCGTCGATAGAACCAACGAAGTCAATCACAACAGTATCGCCATTTTCAGCAGCGCCTTCTTTGATAACCAATTCAGCCAAGTTGTTGCGTTCGCGTTCGATACGTTCTTCAACGTCAGCGTCTGTCACTTCTTTTTCTACATCAACTGATACTTCAAGGTTTTTGTAGTCACCCAATTTTACTTCAGGTTTTGTCACGACTTCAGCAGTGATAACCCAGTCTTGACCTTTTTCCATTGAAGTTACGTCAATTTTTGGTTGCGCAACGACTTCAAGACCAGCTTCTTTTACTGCAGCTTCATAAGCGTTTGGCAAAAGTGCGTTCATTGCATCTTGATAAAGAGCTTCTTCACCAAATTTTTGGTCGAAGATAGGGCGTGGAAGGTGACCTTTACGGAAACCAGGAACGTTAAGAGTTTTCTTTACTGAGTTAAATACACGGTCCAATTCTGGTTTGATTTGGTCTTGAGAGATAGTGAAAGTCAAGACACCACGGTTTGTTTCTTTGTTTTCAAATGATACAGACATTCTGTCATTTCTCCTTAAAATTTTTAATACAGTCCATTATACCATATAATAGCGACTTTTTTCAAGTAATGAATGCGCTTTTCAACAGTGCTAGAGGTACTTGCTCGCTTCCTTGATATTAAGTTCAGCCATTCTTTTCTTTTTTTTTTCAATAAAACGTGCTACCCATTCGGGATTGGTTTTAGAGTAGTCTCTTAGAGCCCAGCCGATGGCTTTGTTGATAAAAAATTCTGTCTGGTCCAGATTGTTGAGCAGGATCTTTTCCATCAGTTGGACGTTTGTTTTTTCTTTTCTTAACAACTGGTGGTCAATAGCGACTCGCCTCAACCAGATATTGTCTGATAGGCTCCATTTTAAAAGCACTTCTTCAAGTTCCGGATGGTTAGCCACCAAACTTCCTACTACTCTATCTAAGATATCTACCGTGTCCCACCAAGACTTGGTCACGACCAGACGCTCAAGCTCAGGCAAGTCATCCTTCGTTAGATAAGACTGCATGGCTTTCAAATAGTTGGCAGCTACATATTGGTATTCTCTAGGCTCCTTTTGCCAGCATATATTTACAAAATCCCAATCAATAATCTTTGTTTTTTTCACGCTTGGAAAGTATTTTTTATAGAGGGCATTTCTTTCAGGGCCTGCAATACCTAGAAAGGGAAATTGATGGCGCATATAGGCTTCCATAGGCCCTGCTTTTTCAGGGTCTTTTGCTGCTTCTAGCTCCTCAAGTAAATCTGCAAGACTCATCTAAAAGTCCTCCTGCCCGACCAAGTGGTGCTGAAAGGCATAGACCGCCGCCTGAGTGCGATCGCTGACCTCAAGCTTGGCAAGGATGTTGGACACATGGGTCTTGACCGTCTTGAGAGAGATGAAGAGTTCATCTGCAATGCGTTGATTTTCGTAGCCCTTGGCGATGAGTTGAAGTACGTCTCGCTCACGCGCAGTCAGCTCCTCATGAAGCTCCATATGATTGCGGTGGTATTCGACCTTCTTGCTGACCTCTTGTTCAATGGCCAGCTCGCCAGCAGCCACCTTACGAACAGCATGGAGCAATTCATCTGCACTAGAAGTCTTGAGCATATAACCTTTGGCACCCGCATTCAAGACTGGCATGATTTTTTCATTGTCCAAGTAAGAAGTTACAATCAAAATCTTGGCTTCAGGCCATTCTTTGAGGATGGCTAAGGTCGCGTCAATCCCATTCATCTCAGGCATGACGATATCCATGACAATGACATCTGGACGCAGTTTCAAGGCCAACTCAATACCTTGAGCCCCATTGGCAGCCTCGCCCACAACTTCCACATCGTCTTGGAGATCAAAATAGCTTTTCAAGCCCAATCGAACCATTTCATGGTCATCTACCAGTAAAATTTTCATCTCTACTCCTTATAATTCCTTATCTAACAGGGGAATACGGATATCAACCGCCAGTCCTTGCTTTGGAGCTGTCAAGAGTTGAACCGTCCCTGCCATATCTTCTACCCGCTCCTTGATATTTCGCAGTCCATAACTCAAGTCGTCTAAACTCCCTAACTGGAAGCCAATCCCATTGTCCACCACCTTCAGCTGCAATTCAACATCTGTCTGATAGAGGTAGACATCTAAGCAAGATGCCTGGGCATGGCGGAGGGTATTGCTGATCAATTCCTGCAAAATACGGAAGATATGTTCTTCAATCTTCTTAGGCAATTTAGACACATTCTGCTTGAGACTAACCTTGAGATCGCTCTTGTCCTCAAGCTCTTTTAAGAGGATTTGAATCCCCTCAACCAAACTCTTCTCTTCCAACTCAACTGGTCGCAAATGCAAGAGCAAGACCCGCAAATCTTTCTGGGCGGTCTCTAGGATAGCTGCAACACTTTGCAACTGGGTCTGCATCTTTTCTCTATCCAGCTTCAAAGCCTGCTGGCTGACACCTGATAAAATCATATGGGCTGCAAACAACTCCTGACTAACCGTATCATGTAAGTCACGTGCTATACGCTTCCGTTCCTTCTCGATGATTGCTTCTTCCTTGACCAGGCTTTGATTTTCAGCCTTTTGAACAGCTTCTGTCAAGAGGTTGAGCTTGCCAGACAAGGACTTAAAACTGGCGTCCAAGTCTGGATCTGCAAAGGAAACTACCTCTTTTCCTGCTAGCAGTCGCTTGAGATTGACTTGCATTTTTCTGCGAGAGATTTCTTCTATCACGCGCCAAAAAAGGACAAAAAAGAAGGTCATGGAAAGGCTAAAGACCAAGATCAAGAAGATGAGTTTCTCTGCTTTCTCAATATCCTGTAGCAAATAGGACCAATCAAGATTTAGAATATCAAGCAGACTATTAGCCAAAAAGAGAATAAAGAGGAGTGAAGTCAGGCCGATGCCGATTAACAGATAAGATTGCTTTTTCATCCTCTGACCACCTCCACATCGCCAACCATAGTAGTTAGGAAAATCTTGACACTCTTGTTACTCTTGAGGTAGTCTCTGGTTTCCTGATGATAGTGTTCATTACGGAGGGCTCGCTTAGGTTGATGAAGGAATGTTAAATCTCCATAAAGACAGTTAACACTGAGGCTGATTTCCACATCTACAGGTACGATAATCCTAGTCGTTCCGACCATCTTTCTAAGGATAATGACATTGTCATGATTGGTTAGGATAACTCTTTCCAAATGAATGGTGTCCTTGCCCATGAGGCGAAAGAGGTTGATATCATCAAACTGGCAGGTCTGGTGGCTAGAAAAATGATGGAGATTGCCAAACCAAGGATTGCGTTCATTTTTAACCGTCACCACCTCTTCAAAGACCAAGTCCGTCTCCTCTCTTTCTTGATTCATCATCGGATAGAGAAGAAAGAGACTATAGATGACCGCTACAAAGATGGCTAAAATCACAAAGGGATTGAGCATGACGATGAAAAAGAAAAGAATAGTCGCCACAAGGAGGAAAACGTTGTTGCCTTCTTTCCCTGAATAATAGCGCAGCAAGAGCATAAAGAGAAATAAAATCAGCAGAAAACGCGAAAAATGCTCTGATACCATCAAAATCAGAGCTCCCGTCAACAGACAGGCTTCAATAAATAAAAAGATTTGAAATTTTTTCATAGATGCATCCTCTCCCTTCTATTTTATCACAATTCAAAAAAGTCACCTCGGTCTGAGGATGGAAAAAGGCGATTGGACAGAAATCGCTCCTACAAGCTAGGTTCTTTCAGCCCGCTACAGTTGACAAAAGGCTACAAAAAAGGGCGGGATTCTTGTCCCGACCTCTCTACATCTGATCTTTTGCTTCTTTTAATTTGCCATAAAGAATATAGTCTACGCTTTGCAGATCCGCTATGGTGGCACAGTTAAGGGCACACATGATCAAACGCAGGTCTTCTTTCCAGCCTTGGACAATGCCAATCACTTCTTCAACTGTGTAGGTTTCAATCAACTCTAGAACGGTACGTGACAGTCCTACAGCCTTGGCTCCAAAGACCAGGCACTTAATTATATCCAGCGGGTTACGAACCCCTCCACTGACCAAGAGTTCGACCTTGTCTTTCCAGTCTTGGGCATTGAGAAGGGCTTGCATAGTAGACTGCCCCCATTGATTAAGGTAATCACGTTGACCACTGCGACGGTTTTCGATATAGGCAAAGCTAGTACCACCACGACCCGACAGGTCAACGGTTCGAACGCCCTGTTCATAGGCTCTTTCGATAGTCTTCACATCCATCCCAAAGCCCACTTCCTTTAGAATAATAGGAACAGGGATTTGCTTGCTATAATCTGCTAGATGCGATTGCCAGCTTCGAAACTTTCTTTCTCCCTCTGGCATGAGTAATTCCTGCATGACATTGACATGCACTTGGAGGAGAAGAGGATTCATCGCTTCTACAGTCTGAAGTCCTAACTCAACAGGCTTGTCCAAGCCAATATTGGTTCCAAGGAGAAGCTTTGGATGGCTAGATTTGACAGAAAAAGAGTCATCTGTTGGATCTTTGAGGGCTGCGCTATAAGAGCCCGTCACAAACAAAATCCCACATGCTTCTGCCACCTGAGCCAGTTTTTGATTGATTTCTCTCCCCTTATCGCTTCCACCCGTCATGGCATTGATATAAAAAGGAAAGTCCCACTTTCGACCTGCAAACTCTGTAGACAAATCAATCTCATCCAGGTCATAAAGAGGCAGGGAAGAATGAATCAACTCCACCTCATCAAAGCTATTATAGGAACTTTTCTGCTCAAGGGTATAGCGGATGTGCTCGTCCTTACGATTTGTTGTCATGTCCAATCCTTTCTTGGTATAAGAGCTCAATCCCCAGATCGGCCCAGCGATTTTTTAGGGTTTCAGTTGATTGCTCATCAAAACTCAAGGCAATGCCACAGTCACCACCACCAGCGCCACTACTTTTGGCAACAGCCAGCAAATCTTGACTGGCTTCTTTCAGCTGTCTCAGCGAAGGTGTGTAAATATCTGAGCTCAAACCTTCTAAAAGCTGACTGGCTGTTTCCACCTGCTCGATGATGTTTTCTGCATTCCCCTGCTCCAAGACTTCTACCAAAGCAGATACCGTTGCTTTTGAGGAAGTTAAAAAATTCTGGCCTATGTTTTGCTTGATTTGCTTGACCATTTGACTCGAT
The DNA here is from genome assembly GCA_905221305.1 of bacterium. GTDB lineage: Bacteria > Bacillota > Bacilli > Lactobacillales > Streptococcaceae > Streptococcus. The sequence continues at coordinate 59,846 of CAJNCO010000001.1, read as the reverse complement.
ACGGCCACTTGCTTGGTCCATCCCACTAGGAAATCACATTCTAGGCCCGGTTGCACTTGTGAGATAGAAAAGCCCCAGTCACGCTCCAAAACCGTCGCCAAGCTTTCTTCTTGCAACCAAGCAGCCACCTTTAGGCGATCAAATGACTGGTAGAGAACCAAATCTTCTGCCACAATACAGGCAAGGTCTCCCATAGAACCATTGTCTCGTCGCTTGAGTAAGACCGCGCTAGCCAGCTTGAATAAGAGATCCTGATCAATTGAAAGATTATACAGAGCCAGCAGGGCCTTGATCACCAAGACAACGACACTACCGCTAGAACCCAGACCAAACTTTTTCCCTTCTCGTTCCATTTTTCCACGAATTTCCAAGGAAAAAGGTTGCAAGGCTTGCCCACGATAAACGAGGAAATCTTCCACTAGAGCAATCGTTTCTTGAATCAAGCTGTAGTCAGGATTTGGCGTCAAGTCCACTGCAAAATCAAACAGATCTGAATAGATACGGTAGCTATCAGAAAAGGCAATCTCTCCCCTCATATAGATAGGTATCGCCTTTATCAAGGCCAACTGTCCTGGCTCTAAAATAGCATATTCACCTGCCCAGTATAGTTTTCCGCAAGTTTTAACAGCAATCATCTTGGCTCAAATCCTTTGTTTTTGACACAATCAAGCGGTAACGTTGACCGAAAATTTCTGATAAATGCTCCAAGTCTTTCTCCTGACAGAGAATCTTGACATTGGGACCGGCATCCATGGTAAAGTAGCAGGCTTCGCCTTGTTCACGAAGTTGACGGACAAAGTCCATCGCTTCATAAGTCGCATCCGTTAGATAAGAAAAGGCTGGGGATGCTGTTTTGGTCGTAGCGTGCATAGCAAGGGCATTTTTCTCCGTTAATTCCCCAACCTTGGTAAAGTCATTTTCCTTTAGATAAACCAGCATCTCCTGATAGTCCTTTTCAGACTGACGCACCCAGTCATCAAAGGTCGTTGAAGTTTCCACACAGAGTTTCATCCCATCACGGCTAGAGATTGGTTTTTTCTTATCCTCTAGGACCAACATGATCATAGCTAGCTTCAAGTCTGTCTCTACAGGGTAGATTTCCCCACTATCCTTGTCCCAGGCACCTAGCGGTCCATAAAAACTGCGAGAGGACGATCCTGAGGCAAACTTAGCCTCCTGCGCCAATTGGCTCCGATTCAAACCAAGCTGAAAATAAGCATTGCAAGCCTTGACCAAGGCGGACAAACCACTGGAACTGGAGGACAAACCCGCTGCGGTCGGCATGTTGTTTTGGGTATCGATACGGACAAATCTCTCACCTGCTGGACGGTAACGGTTGATGATTTTGCTCATCTTGGCATGCTCAGCCTCACTCTGAAGCTGACCATTGATATAAAAGGCATCAGCAGTCGCATCCGTCGGTAGAGGCGACAAGGTCGTCTCTGTATACATGTTTTCCAAAGTAAGAGAGATACTGCTAGTAGCAGGAACCATCTCTTTTTCTTTTTTCTTTCCCCAATATTTGATAATGGCAATATTTGCGTAGGAACGTACTGTTACAGGCTTTCGATCCATGTCTGAACAGCTCCTTTCTCTTCTAATCGTTTTGCTAGTTCTTGCGCTTGATCCAGATTAGCTACCAAGGCGATAATACAGCCTCCTAGCCCACCACCACTCATCTTGGCACCCAGAGCAACATGGTTAAGAGCCGTTTCAACCAGTGAGTCAGCCTCAGGGCTACTAACACCAATTTCTTTTAAATGTAAATGCGCTTGACTGAGGATTTGTCCCAGTCCCTCAGCATCCTTTTGTCTAATCGCCTCTTCTGCTTGCTGGGTCAATTCTCCCAAGGCATGCAAAAACGGCAGGGCATCCTTCCCCTTGCTTTGAACCACTTGGATGGCTTCACGAGTGTGACCATAAACACCCGTATCTGCAATCACCAAATAGGCAGATAGGTTCATCTCAAGTTCTGTAAAACCAACATTCTTGATAAAGCGAATAGGTTGGTCACTGAGACAGGTCTTGGCATCCAAGCCACTCGGATTCATATGGGCAATCATCTCAGCCCGATTGACCAGAATTTCCAATACCTGATGAGGCAGGTCGGCTTGATAGTAGTCAAAAACCGCACGAATGGCCGCTATGCTGATAGCCGCTGACGAACCCATTCCCCGTTTTTCAGGGATAGCCGAGTCAATCACACATCGAATGCAAGCTTCTTTGATCTCCAAATACTCCAGCGAGGCATACACTGCCATGGACAAGGTATCCTCCTCATAAAGACGCCACGGACTTTCAGCAGGAACTACCTTACAAGTCACCTCCACCTCTAAGAGAGGCAGAGAAATAGCAGGATAGCCGTATACAACCGCATGCTCTCCTATTAAAATAATCTTACTATGTGCCTGACCGACACCAACTTTTTTTGTCATGTTTTCCTTTAACCAGACGGAAAGACCGTCTCATTTCATACAGTAGTATTTTCTCCTATCTATTTTATTATATTTTCACAAAAAAAGCGATTGTTTCCTTCACAATCGCCTCTTTCATTATTGGACCCATTCGCCATTATAGTTGACAAAATAACCATCTACGGTTGTATTCACTGCTAAAGCACCTGAGCTGTATGCATAGTACCATTTACCATTAACCTGGAACCAGCCTGTCTTCATATCGCCATTACTTGCATTTAGATAATACCAAGTCGAACCTTCCTGATACCAGCCAGTCGCCATAGATCCTGATGAACGGAGATAGTACCACTTGTTACCAAGGTATTGCCAGCCCGTTTTCATATCACCATTTTCAGCATCTAAATAGTACCAAGTGGAGCCTTCTTGATACCAGCCAGTTGCCATTGCACCTGATGAACGGAGGTAGTACCACTTATTGGCAAGTTGTTTCCAACCAGTTTGCATAATGCCAGTTTCTGGATCTAGGTAGTACCATGGAGACGCTTTCAGCTTCTCTTCATCATAGGTTAGAGGATAATCCTTGATCCAACCACGTGATATCTCCCCAACAGGCAATCTGTTAATGCGAGAATCAAAGCCACCATCCTTCTGCAAATAATACCAATGCCCTTCGTCAGAAACCCAACCAGTTTTTAAGGTGTGATAGCTATTCTGATCTGTAAAATAATAAACACGTTTTTCGGCTGGGCTATCATATTGTTCCCCATGATGTTTGTTGGTATTTGTAGCAGTTTTTGCTTCTAACACTTGCTTGCCAACAAATTCTTGTAGTACCCCATCTTGACCAAAGTAAAACCAATCTGGTCTAAAAGCAATCTCTTGTCTTGGAGAAGGACCAATCGTAACCCCTTTGTGTGGAGCAGGTATATATTGCCAGCCGACAACCATCTCTCCAGATAAAGGATCAAAATAATAGTACTTACCATCAATCACTCGCCAGTAGGTTTCTTTGAGTTCCCCCTTCTTGTAGTAGGTTCTACCATTTTCTTGGACAAATTGCCAGCCTTCTGAATCAGCATCATCCGCAAAGACGGTGCTTGTCGCTAACAAAGCAAAGAAAAAGACTGCGAGTCCAACTTGCATCATTATTTTAAATTTCTTCATTAGATCTTTCCTCCATAACTGATTGTAGCAAAGACTTTATTGTATGTCAATACATAGAAACTTCTCAAAAAAAGCAGTTACACAACTGCAACTGCTTTTCTATTCTTGCATAGTGTAACCAACACCACGCACGGTTTTAATGTAGCTTTTTTGACCTTTTACATCAAGCTTGCTACGTAGATAACGGATATAAACATCCACGATATTGGTTTCTGTCGCACTTTCGTACTTCCAAACACTTTCCAACAACTGCTCACGAGTCAAGACCTTCTTGCTTCCCATGAGAGTGGCCAAAAGGTCATACTCACGGCGCGTCAGAGCAATCATCTCCTCGCCACGATAAACGGTATGATGTTCTACATCCATACGCAAATTGCGGTAAGACGTTGGGACCTTCATCTGACTACAGTGTTGGTCGATAAAGTCCCGACCTCGGAAAATCGCTGAAATACGAGCCACCAGCTGATCAATAATCACTGGCTTATAGATGTAAGAAACGGCGAAGCGCTGGATTGTCTCGATCTGGTCTTGCAATTCTTCGCGATGGTCCAAGACCATGATCACTGAGGCAGGTTTTGTCCGACTCAGCCTCTCTGCAAAATCCTGGGCCGTCATATCCCCCAGACGAGCATTCAGTAAAATCAAGTCATAATCTGTCTGGAGAGCCATGGAGAGGGCTTTTTGCCCCTCCTCGACCAGATCAACACGGTATTGCTCTTTTTGGAGTTCCAGACTGAGAAAATGAGCTAGATTTCGTTCTTTCTCAAGTAATAAAATCCGTTTCCCCATGGCAGACCTACTTATTTTTCGTCATACCAAGAGTAGTGGAATGTGCCTTCTTTGTCTTTACGTTGGTAAGTGTGGGCACCAAAGTAGTCACGTTGTGCTTGGATCAAGTTAGCAGGAAGGTCTGCTGAACGGTAGCTATCAAAGTAAGTAATAGCTGCTGAGAAGGTTGGCACTGGTACACCAGCTTTAACAGCAAGAGCTACGATATCACGAACTGCTTGTTGGTACTTAGCAGTAACATCCAAGAAGTACTCATCCAAGAGAAGGTTTGCAAGATCAGCATCGCGGTTGTAGGCATCTGTAATCTTTTGCAAGAAACGAGAACGGATGATACAGCCATCACGCCAGATAGATGCGATGTCCGCAAATGGCAAGTTCCAGTTATTTTCTTTAGAAGCCACACGCAATTGGGCAAAACCTTGAGCGTATGAGATGATTTTTGAGAAGTAAAGGGCTTGACGGATCTTTTCGATCAACTCAGCCTTGTCACCTTCAAATTTGAAAGTAGCTGGTTTTGGAAGGACCTTGCTAGCATGTACACGCTCTTCTTTGTATGTAGAGATGTAGCGGGCAAATACTGACTCAGTGATGAGTGACAATGGCACACCAAGGTCAAGTGATGATTGGCTAGTCCATTTACCAGTTCCTTTGTTTCCTGCAGCATCGAGGATATAGTCTACGATTGGTCCATCTTGACCTTCATCGTCTTTACGGCTCAAGATATCAGCTGTGATTTCAATCAAGTAGCTGTCCAACTCACCCTTGTTCCACTCAGTAAAGATTTCTGCCATGTCTTCTGCAGAAAGGCCAAGCAAGTGTTGCATCAAGTCATAGCTTTCTGCGATCAATTGCATGTCACCATACTCGATACCGTTGTGGACCATTTTCACATAGTGACCAGCTCCATCAGGACCGATGTAAGTTACACATGGTTTGCCATCTTCTGGTGCTTTAGCTGAGATTTCTTCGAGAACATCAGCAACCAATTCGTAGGCTTCCTTTTGTCCACCAGGCATGATAGAAGGCCCTTCAAGGGCACCTTTTTCACCACCAGAAACTCCAGTACCGATAAAGTTGATACCTGAGTTTGCTAGTTCTTCATTACGACGGATAGTATCTTTGTAGAAAGTGTTTCCTCCATCGATCAAGATATCACCCTTGTCAAGGTGGGGAAGAAGAGCTTGGATAGTTGCGTCTGTACCAGATCCAGCTTGAACCATCAGCATGATACGACGAGGTTTTTCGATTGAGTTTACAAAGCTTTCCACGTCATAGCTTGGCACAAAGTTCTTTTCAGGATGGCAAGCAATTACATCTTCTGTTTTTTCTTTACTACGGTTGTAAATGGCAACTGTATAACCACGAGATTCGATATTTAGGGCAAGGTTACGACCCATTACGGCCATACCAACGACACCAAAGTTAGCTTTTGTCATGTGACACTCCTCTTGTTTAATATGTTTTATTTTATCATTTTTACCTATGAAAGGAAAGAATTTTGTAACGGAGTCCTAGTAGTCCAAGTCATCAGCGTGACCAGAACCATTCCCTACAAAGTAACCCGTCTTACAGTTGAGGGTGAAGAGATAGGTTCCATCTGGTTTATAGAGGTTGTAATAACCATTTCCGTTTACGATATTGACACGTTCTAGTATATATTGATTTCCAGTGATATAGCCACGAGCACGTGATGTTGCTAGGACTTGTTCCAATACACCATCTGCAAAGGTCCAAGCAGGGTTGTTGCTATCGTCTACAGCTGATTGGTTGTAGGGTACACGACTCGCACTTCTTTGAAGATTAACCCCATCGCCAGACAAACCACCATTTGTATCTCTAGCTGGTGCCGTGGTGCTTGTTGAAGGGGTCGTACTGCTTGCATTGCTTTCTGTAGCTGAGCTTGAGCTTGCTTGACTCGTGCTAGAGCTTGAACTTGAGCTGGAAACACTGGTTTGTTGGCTCTTGCCAAGACTAATGGCCTTATCCAAGAGCTTGTCTAGTTCTGTGTTGCCTGTCTTGATTTCTGTAAATTTAGCGTCTGCTTTGGCTTTCGCATTGGTATCCAAGACTCCGTCCGTGATTGCTGGGCTTTCAAAGAGGGCATTAACATCTTGAATGGCCTTGATTTGAGTTGCTAGGCTATCATATCTTGACTTAGCTAGTGTATAATCACGGCTACCTTCTAACTTATCTAGCAAGGTTTTCAGTTGGCTCAATTTATCAAACTGGCTGTTTTTCAGAGCTGTCTTATTAGCATCCGTATAGAAAGTATCATAGAGATCATTGAAGTCTTTCAAAGCCGTTTGTGTTCCTTGATCATCCGAAGAGGCTGCTTGAGAAGACTGGATCTCTTGGTTTGAACGAGATACTTGACGGTAGACATAATATGTTCCAGCAAGCACAAGAATTGCAGCGACTACTGAAGCAATGATGATGACACCTTTCTTCTTAGAGCTTGTTTCAGGTTCTGTTTGAGCCGAACGTGATAGAGGAACAATCACTTCTTCCTCTTCTGGACTTTCTGTCTCTTCTTCTGTTGCTGTGTTGGTTAATACAAGTGGTTCCAGTTCTTGATTTTCCTCATCTAGAGGAGACAGAAAAACACTATCAGCCTCCGTTTCTTCTGTATGGCCAGAAACTTCCTCCGTAAAAAGATGTGTTTCTTCGACTTCTTCAGAAGTCTCGCTAGATTCTCGCACTTCTTGAATCATATCTTCTAGACTTTGAGTAGAAGCTGGCTCTTCTTTTTTAAACTGACGAGTTTCAAACTTGTCGGCTTCGATTTCTTCACGGTGCTGTTTGATGTATTTGTCTAAGATATTGTCCTCGGGCAATACTCCAGCCTCCACCTCTTCATTCTTACGAATCACTTGACCAACAGTCAAATCTTTTGCTTCATCAAAGTCAAATTTGGGTTCTTGATGTCCTTTTTTATGACGATCACGTCTTTTCTTACTCATGATTTCACCTTTCTATTTTAACTCCTGACGTTTCACACGCTGACCAAAGTATTGATACAAATCCACTTTTAAGGTCCCGTTATACAGTTTTCGTTTTTTATCAGCTGGGCTTCCGTACTTACTTTCAAATGCTTCATCACTGGTCAGGATAAACTTACTCCAGGTTTTCAGTGGTGCAAAGACTTGTCCCATCTCAGCATAGAGCTTGGTAACTCCTGCATCATCAGACAAGCGTTCCCCATATGGTGGATTGGAAATGATAACGCCATTAATCTTGTCTGTGCGTAAGTCCTGTACCCGCATTTGCTTAAAGGTGATATCACCTGCGACGCCTGCTGCTTGAGCATTTGCCTTGGCAATCTCCACCATGCGAGCATCAATATCACAGCCCATAATGTCCAGCTCAAATTCACGATCAATTTTCTTAGCCGCCTCTGTGCGAACTTCTTGGATTAACCGATCGCTGACCCAGTTCCATTCCTCAAAAGCAAAGGAACGGCGAAGTCCTGGTGCCATTTTTCTGGCAATCATAGCCGCCTCGATACAGAAAGTTCCTGACCCACAGGTCGGATCAATCAAGGGCTTGTCTGGATACCAGTTAGAGAGTTGTAAAATGGCCGCTGCCATATTTTCCTTGATTGGCGCCCCACCCTTTTCCGTACGATAACCACGTTTAAAAAGGCTAGAACCTGTCGTGTCAATCATGACAGTTGCCACATCTTTCAGGATAGATACCTCGATCTTAAACTCGGGACCCGTTTCCATCAAGGGGACTCCTTCTGGGCGGGCATAGTGTTTTTGTAATTTCTTTACAACAGCCTTCTTAGAAATAGCCTGAACACTGGGCTCATTGTGGAGTTTAGACTTAACACATTTTGCCTTTGATATCGGGAAGCGTGCTCCTAACGAGAGATAGTTTTCCCAATCTAGAGCAAAAACACCTTGAAAAAGCTCTTCAAAGGTCTTAGCTGGAAAACTTCCGACTACAATCTTGATGCGATCCGCTGCGCGAAGCCAAAGGTTAGTCTCGATGATTGCCTTCACATCTCCTTGGAAGCGGACACGCCCATTTTCAACCTGGCAATCATAACCAAGATCTCGCACCTCACGTCCAACGACAGCCTCAAGACCCGCCGCAGCAGTTGCGATTAAATTAAAATCTTTTTTCATTTTACAGTCTTGTAAGACCTTTCTTTTGTTCACTTTAAAAAATGAGGTTGAGAAAGATTTCTCAGCCCCAACCTATATGCAATTTTCTATAAGCCATGTTTTGTTCCAGAAGTGACTAGGACCACTTCCTTCGATAATCATCTGTCTACCGCTAACAGCATAAATCTGCTAGCAGTCAGAGTACTACGTTCGTTTCCGTGCACTCCATGCCCCGACCAAAATTTGGGTTGCTAGCTTGAGGGGTTTACCGCGTTCCACTCTCTCTGTTTCCAGAAAGACTCCGTCACTGTGGCACTTTCAAGCCTATTTTGACCTATCCGAAGACTTAGCCATTTCGACTGCCGTAACGATTTCTCGTCCCTAGGCTTATGGATTCGCCTAGCACAAACACTACAGGCATCACAGCCTGTGCTAGCATGGACTTTCCTCATGAAAAGAGAATCTCTTCACGCGATTATCCAAAAATTGCACTCATTCCTTAGTCAATTATAAATCTTGGTTGTCTAAGATTTGCTTACCAAATACTTCTTTTTCGAGACGATTTAAGCGTTTCAAAATATCAAAGTTTGTCATTGAAGTAGAAGCTGTTACTTCAATAGAGTCTGGTTGAGTTGGAGCTACCTGTGGTTTACGAGATAATTCTTCTTTCAAATCAGCAATCTCTTGACGAAGAGATTTGACCAAAGCCGCATAAGTTTCATAATCCTTAATCACATCATCAAGGAATTCATCCACTTCTGCTTTGCTATATCCACGAACTTCACGTCCGAAGTCTTGTTCAAAAATATCTTTCGCTGAAAATATAATACTTGCCATGTCTCTCTCCATTCTGGGTTACTAGTATTATTATATAAAAAAAGACAAGTAAAAATCAAGGTCAAAACCTTACTTTTCGGAAAAATTTTCTACTATTTCATTCAAGTCCTCAAATGTTAATCGTCTTGTAACATAGTCCGCTTGATTTTTCATCATTCGGTAAAAATATCGTAACTTGGTTTCCTTTTCTTCGTCGTAAAAAAGATAGCAAGTATCTGTATTCTCCAGCAGAAATTTTTGATAATCACGCAGTTGCCCCTTGTGCTCATATTGTGGATAGGCATATTTGACAAAGTCAACCTGCTTAAACTCACTCAATTTCGCTTGATTTGCTTCATTCCAATTACTGCCATGGGTTTCAAAATCAAAAATGGTCGCCAATTGAAATCCATAGTCTGCTTTCATGTCTTTCGCCACCTGAAGCGCCCAGTACTCAAAGCCCAAGGTCCCTGTAAAGACAAGCCAGTTCACCCCATCCTCTGCTAAACGTTCCAGGTCTCTCCGAATGGCTGTTTTGATAATATCAACGCGAATATCCTTGTCATTAAAGAGACCAAGGTCGAAGGCCGAATAGCCTAAAATCAAGGCTGATGTCATTTTTAACCCTTTCTTTGTAAATTTATGATATAATAGAGTGATGTTATTGTACCAATAAGGAGAATTATGGTCAACTATCCACATAAAATTTCATCTCAAAAGAGACAAGCACCCCTGTCACAAACTAAAAATTTCGCAAATCGGGGAATGTCCTTTGAAAAGATGATCAATGCTACGAACGACTACTATTTGTCGCATGGGGTAGCTGTTATTCACAAGAAACCGACTCCCATCCAAATCGTACGTGTCGACTATCCCCAACGAAGTCGTGCCAAGATCGTTGAAGCCTACTTTAGACAAGCCTCAACTACTGACTATTCAGGGGTTTATGATGGATACTACATCGACTTTGAAGCAAAGGAAACCAGGCAAAAACATGCGATACCGATGAAGAATTTTCATCTCCATCAGATCCAACACATGGAACAAGTCCTTGCCCAGCAAGGAATCTGCTTTGTACTCCTTCACTTTTCTTCTCAGCAAGAAACCTACTTATTGCCGGCCATTGACTTGATTCGTTTCTATCATCAAGATATGGGACAAAAGTCAATGCCACTTGGATATATTCGAGAAAATGGATATAGGATTGAGCCTGGGGCCTTTCCTCAAATTCCCTACCTCGACATTATCAAAGAACATTTACTAGGTGGTAAAACAAGATGAACAAACAAACTTTTCTGCTAATAGCTAAGTATGTCAGTATCAGTCTCTTAACTGTATTTATCGCAGCTGTAATGCTTGGTGGAGGTCTCTTCCTCTACTATGTTAGCAAGGCTCCAGAACTTTCTGAAAGTAAACTAGTCGCTACAACGTCAAGTAAGATCTATGATAGCAATGACGAGCTTATCGCTGATCTTGGTTCGGAACGTCGGGTCAATGCCCAAGCAAACGAAATACCGACCGATTTGGTCAACGCTATTGTTTCGATTGAGGACCATCGCTTCTTTAATCACCGTGGGGTTGATACTATTCGTATCCTCGGTGCCACTCTACGAAATCTTCGTGGTGGTGGAGGCCTTCAGGGAGCTTCAACCTTAACGCAGCAGCTGATTAAACTAACTTATTTTTCTACATCAACGTCGGACCAGACCCTTTCACGTAAGGCTCAAGAAGCTTGGCTGGCCGTTCAACTTGAACAGAAAGCAACCAAGCAAGAAATCCTGACCTACTACATCAACAAGGTCTATATGTCAAACGGTAACTACGGTATGCAAACTGCTGCCCAAAATTACTATGGCAAGGACCTCAAAGATTTGAGTATCCCACAGTTGGCTCTCCTTGCCGGAATGCCTCAGGCGCCAAATCAGTATGATCCATACTCACATCCAGAAGCTGCTCAAGAACGTCGTAATCTCGTCCTCTCTGAGATGAAGGGGCAAGGTTACATTTCAGCTGAGCAATATGAAAAAGCGATTAATACTCCGATTACAGATGGACTTCAAAGTCTAAAATCGGCTAATAGTTATCCTCAACACATGGACAACTATCTCAAAGAGGTAATCGATCAAGTCGAACAAGAAACAGGCTACAATCTCTTAACGACTGGTATGGATGTCTACACCAACGTTGATCCTAAAGTTCAACAACATCTCTGGGATATCTACAATACCGACGAGTATGTCAACTATCCTGACGATGAAATGCAAGTAGCTTCAACGATTGTGGATGTGACAAACGGGAAAGTCATTGCTCAGTTAGGTTCTCGTCACCAATCAAGCAATGTTTCTTTTGGAATCAATCAAGCTGTTGAAACCAACCGTGACTGGGGTTCTACCATGAAGCCGATCACAGACTATGCTCCTGCCTTGGAGTATGACATCTACGATTCAACTGCTTCGATTGTACATGATGTTCCTTACAACTATCCTGGAACAGATACCCCTGTTTACAACTGGGATAGAAGTTATTTTGGAAACATCACCATCCAATATGCGCTCCAACAATCACGGAACGTTACAGCCGTAGAAACCTTGAACAAAGTCGGTTTGGATAGAGCCAAGACCTTCCTAAATGGACTTGGTATTGACTATCCAGATATGCACTATGCAAATGCCATTTCAAGTAATACAACTGAATCTAACAAAAAGTATGGAGCAAGTAGCGAAAAGATGGCTGCTGCTTACGCAGCTTTTGCTAACGGTGGTATCTACCGCAAGCCGATGTATATCAACAAAATTGTCTTCAGTGATGGCAGTTCAAAAGAATTCTCTGATCCTGGTACTCGTGCCATGAAAGAGACAACAGCCTATATGATGACGGATATGATGAAAACTGTCCTAGCATATGGAACTGGTCGAGGAGCCTACCTCCCATGGTTGCCACAAGCTGGTAAAACTGGTACATCAAACTACACAGATGATGAGATTGAAAACTACATCAAGAACACAGGTACTGTAGCTCCTGACGAAATGTTCGTTGGATACACTCGTAAATATTCAATGGCCGTTTGGACTGGTTACTCAAACCGCCTGACTCCTATTGTTGGTGATGGCTTCTATGTTGCTGCCAAGGTTTACCGTTCGATGATGACTTATCTATCCGAAGATGATCATCCTGGCGACTGGACTATGCCAGAAGGACTCTACAGAGGTGGAGAATTCGTCTTTAAAAAAGGTGCACGTCCTGCCTGGACTGCTCCTGCTCCTCAGCAAAGTCCAACACCTGAAAGCTCTAGCTCAACTTCAGAGAGTTCTAGTACACAAGCAAGTACAACAACTCCAAATTCAGGTACAAGCGAGAACAATACGCAACAACCAAATACCACTCCTGGTCAACAAAACCAAAACCAAAACCAAAACCAAAACCAGAACCCGCAACCAGCACAACCTTAAAATATGATCCACCCAAAATTGGGTGGATTTTTTCATACCATACAAACTTTCTTTTTTATTAAATTCGAAAAACCTGAGAAGAAATCTTCTCAGGTTTTTCTGTTCTATGAACCTCACTATTATTGATTTAGAGAATATACTCTTAGTCAATCTTAGAAGGTTTTATAATCCTAATCTTTCTTCGTTTTTGCTACAAAGAGAGCAGATAGGGCTAGGCTAACTCCTGCTAGGAAGAGGGCTGTGTCAGATTGACTCTCACCTGTTGCTGGCAAGCTCTGTTTTGCTGTTTCTTGTCTAGCAATTTCTTGTTTATGATCTGGAGTCTTACCTTGATCAGAAACTAGAGTGCTAAGTTTAAATTCAGGTTTCTCTACTGTCGGAGCCGCTTGGTCGCCTACTGTCGATAATGGACCTGTGTATTCTGGAAGCTCATGTACCAGTGCCATAACAGCATTGACACCGCCCTTGAACTCAGGTTTCTCTACTGTTGGAGCTGCTTGGTCGCCTACTGTTGCTAGCGGGTCTGTGTACTCTGGAAGCTCATGTACCAAGGCTTCAACTGCATTGACACCACCCTTGAACTCAGGTTTCTCTACTGTTGGAGCTGCTTGGTCACCTACTGTTGCTAATGCGCCTGTGTACTCTGGAAGTTCATGTACTAGGGCTTCAACTGCATTGACACCACCTGTGAATTCAGGAACCTCAAGAACGGGTGCTGGTTCTTCGCCCTTACTTGACTGAACAGGTTCTTCTGTTAATTCTTGATGGAAGCTTGCCAATTCATAAAACTCAGCCTTGCCACCTTCCCAGACTAATTTGACGTCTAGAAGAGAGCCACCATTTCGGATAGCGAAGGTTTGGAGACTAGATGTAATGGCACCGAGGTCTGTCCAACTGTCTTGACCATCCTTGAGTGTTCTAGCAAGAACACGTGCTTGCGCTCCTTCAGGAAGACTGGAAACGAGACGAAGGTGGTTGGCTTTGGTTGGTTCAGACAAGTGATACACCAATTCACCCTTATCTTTTTCAGACTTGTAGCTGGTCAAGACTTTGCCGTCTACAAGATTATTATAAAGGTTGCCTTGGCTTTCTCCACCGTTTCCTTCTACTGTTGGATCATTGATTGGTTTGACAAATTCACCATCGTTGATGACCAATTCTGTAAAGCCTACAAAACGGGCATCATAGTCTGCTGTATAGAGGACACGGAGATAGTTAGCTTTAACTGGTGTCGTCAATTCACCCTCGATATAGCGATTTCCTGGCATCTTAGAATCATGTATCCAACCATCTGTCAATGAATCATCGTGTTGGCTATTGGCCACACCATCTCCTACTGTAACGACATCTGTCCAAGTTTTACCGTCTTGGCTGACTTGGATCTTACCATCACGAAGGTAGTTTTGAGTTCCGTCTTGGATGTAGGCTCTGATCTTCTTGATGGTACGTTCGCTACCAAGTTTCAAGGTTACGTGACCATCTTTATGGGCGTAGTCTGAAAATTCAACGAAGTTGTTATAAACACCGTCAAATAGTTGATCTAGGTTGTTCAGCTTACGAACATCATTGCTTCCGTATGTTGGATGAATGCCCATTGTTGTAGATTCTAGTTTGGTTGGTTGCACTTCTTTAGTCGTCACAAGGAGAGAAGTCGCTGTAATAGCTTGCTCCTGATCTGTTTTGTTGACCAAACGCACATAACGTACTAAGTGGCTTGCTGCAGATCTATCAGTCAACTGGCTAGCCGGCATCCATTCTTGAGCATTTGCAGAGTACTCAAGACTAAGAGCTGGGTTGGCTTGGCCTTTGAGCTGGATGCTCTTGATTTGATGGATACGGTCAAGTTTCATACCTAGATAGCTATGAGCAGGGAGTTTGGTTCCAGCTGGAATTTGAAGTTCATAATGTCCCAAGCTATCCACTACCGGCGTTTCCTTCAAGGCATCGACGTTGGTGTCTGTTAACTCACTGTTTCCAGAGCGTGTCTCAACAGAGAAGTCCTGAATACGCCACCAGAGGTCGAGAGCCTTGGTATTGCGGACTCGGATGTAACGAGCATTGATCGCTCTGGTCACTTCCTTGGTTTGTTCTCCTGATAGGCGATCGAGTTCCTGCCAAGTAGTACCGTCTGTAGAATACTCAAGCACACCTGCTGCAAGTTTATCACCCGTTCCTTGGCGAAGTCGTACTTTAGTGACTGACTTGACTTCACCGAGGTCAAGTTGTGCCCAGGCATCAACTGGTGTCGTATTGCTACCGTCAGCATTTGCCATCATGGCTTCTGTATTGTCCTTGCCATCAGTGATTTGACGAGCTGAGGTATTTAGTTTGTAAACTAAGTTTGAGCTTAGACTAACTGTCGTTGCTTGTTGGCTACGAGCTTTTTCAACTGGACGGTTGACTGCAATTTCCTGAACTGCAAACCAAGTGTTCTCGCGGTCTGCTGTCGCAATCATGCGAACTGCCTTGGCCTTGATAGTGAGATTCTCAAACTTAAGCAGGGATTCATTTCCGACATAGCTTGGCTCTTTCAAAGTTACCCAGTTATCATTTTCATCTTGATACTGCACTTCTGCCTTACTAAAGGTATCACGTGGATTTGCCTGAGTTCCCATTGCAAAGGTCAAGGTTTGGATCGCTACCGGCTTGTTGAACTTCATACCGATATAATCACCTGTCTTGATGCTGTTTGGTGATTTAATAATCGCATGAGTTGCCAAGTCGCCATCCGTTACTTCTGCCAAACCACCTTCTACACCTGTTCGATTGGTGATAAAGGTACTGATGATTTGGTCTGGATGCAAGACTTTTTGAACTTCAGACGCTAGAACTTCTTTCAAGGATAGGATAAATGGACGAATATGTTGAACACCCAATTCAGCTTTTTCCATATGGTCTACATAATGGAAGGTGTGAGTTTGAGACTGTTCGTACAATTTCAAACCTTTATAGTAGCTATCCCAAAGTTTGGCTACATCGTTTGTAGCCATGGCCTCAGTTCCTGTAAGGAAGGCATCAAGAGCATTCATTTGGTCGATTGCATTATCCAACCAATAGTGGATTTGGGCAACCATTTTTTTATCGCCTGATGCTTTATAGAGTTCGGCTGCTTCTTTAATCTTGGCAAATTCTGCACGCAAGGCTGTACGTTCAGCAGTCACATCCTGACCTGCTTTAAGCTTGGTCATAAAGTCTGTTAATTTTGGAGCCAAGTCTACAGATTCTTCTAGTTTGACGACACGATTATCCATGTTTTGGTTGATCATGTGCTTACCAAGTTCACGGAAGGCTGCCGATACCTTGCTATCTTCAAAATGACCATTTTCTACAAAGTTGAAGGCAATATCATTGATTTTCTTAGCTTCTTCTTCTGATTTCCACTGTTTCCATGAGTATTGAGCTCCTGAAAAGAGGGCAATCTTAGATGGTTCAGACTGTTGCATTGGGTTCAACATGATACCAGATAGCAAGCTAGGATCCACATTTGGATGAAGGAATTTCTCACCACCACCTAGAATCAAGTGCTGTTTAGAGTTATCTGTTACAGGCCAGTTAATCCAAAGTGAAACTGGGCGATAGGTCTTTCCACCTGCGGATAGATTGTTCTTGAGAGTTGAAAGGAAGCTTTCAGAGACTTCGCCCCAAATCTTACCACCCGTCAAGGTCATGGATGTTGAACTTGGGAGATTTTCATTGAGGGATTTCAACTCATCCTCACGTCCATTACCCCAATACTGTCCAGGAACAAAGATCATTTCTTTGCGAAGACCACTGTAAGTTCCCTGCATCTCAGTCAACCACTTGGTCATATCTTGCATCAAGCGGTTATAGCTATTGTAGCCTCCGACTGGGCTTGGAGCATCATCTGCAAGGATACCAAATTCGCGGACACCCACTTTCATCAACTGGGTAAATTTAGCCTTGATGGTTGCCAAATCTTCTTGGTAATGCGCTTCATTGCCAAAGCGGATGCGGTTGTTCATGAATGGATGGATAGTCCAGACATAGCGTGTTTTACTTTGATTTCCGACGCGAGCTAGTTCACGGATTTCAGCTAGTTTTTCTTCTGGATAGAGTTCACGCCATTTCTTGTTGTGGTATGGATCGTCTTTTGGTGCAAAGAAGTATTGGTTCAATTTCAAATCGCCACCAAAACGCATGAGTTCTGCACGATCGGCATTCGACCATGGGTTTCCATAGTATCCTTCGATGAAACCACGGTTCTTGAGCTCTGCGTAATCTTCTACTGTTACATTGCGAAGGACTGGTACTTGGCTTTCCTTGAGCATGTGTTTCAAGGTTGTCAAACCATAGAAGACTGCATCAGTGTCTTTTCCGACGATAGAAATCGAATTATCCTTGATACTCAAGACATAGGCGTCAATCTTGTCAAAGAGACCTGCTGAAACATTGGACAAGTTTTGCTCTGCTTGTGAGCCTTGTCCATGCACTCCAAGATAGATATTGGTTGCGCCAGCGATTGCTGCCTTACCAGTTGTATAAGATACTTGATTGTCCTGCAAGACACTCTTCAAGCGATTGCGAGTATAGATATCGAGTTGATCGCCCATGACCAGATTGACTTGCTTACGAAGGGCTGTGACTCCTTCTCCATAAGTCACTTTTTGTGGAGTTGGGAAGACCTTGTACTCTTTCTTGAGATAGTCTGCGCTCTTGCTAGCAGCTGCAATGCTGTCTTCGCTAGCTGGTTTACTTGCAGTGAATTGATCTGCCAATTCAACTGTTCCATCACCTGTTTGCTCTACTTTTGGTTTTTCTGGTGTAGTTGGTTTTTCTGGTTGACTTGGTGCAGGCGTTTCTTGCTCTTCTTTGACAGGTTTTAATAGATGAACTTCAGCTGCACTTGCAAAACCACCAACGCCTTCCAATACTTTCAACTCAATCTTATTGGTATCTACCGCCGCAAAGTTGACTGTTTTTTCTTGGGCGTTGTTGTCCCAGCTTCCTTCTGAAACCTTGACCATTTGGCCATCTTTTTGTGCGTAGATTTCGTAGCGCGTCACGACACCATTTCCACCACCTGGACGTGGGAGATAGGTCAAGCCATTGACTTTTTCTGCTTCTTTCAAGGTCATAGTAAGAGTGTATGGCGCAGTGTCACCAGTCCACTTAGTATGCCAGAAGGTATTTGGATCATTGTCAAAGGCCTTTTCAACAGCGCCTTCAGTCGCGTTTCCTGGAAGTTGCTGACTGCTTGCGGTTGCTGTAATCTTATCATTTGAAATCAAACGAGGATTTACAAATGGTTTGTCTGACAACTCTGCACTATGCAAGACTCCTTTGAAACCACCGATGCTTTCAAGCGGTAGAACCAAGCTATTGTGGGCAAATCGAGGGTGGGCTGGATTTGCAATACGCTCAATCTTTTCACCATCCACATAGACTTCGGTTGATTGTGGTTTGGTCACGATAGAGATTTGATAACGTTTGTTCTTTTCAAGTTTTTTATTGAATTGGATATGGAACTGTTCAAACTGGTAAGCAAGATAGCCGTCTTTATCAGCTAGATAGATACGATTGTCCCCACTTGTTGAGAAGGTTTGTTCCCCGTCTCCAGTGACAGTTACATCAAACTTCAAGACGTGACTTGGACCAACATCACCAGCCAAGCCTTCAATACTGCTGTCTTTCTCAAAAGCCAATCCCTGTTCGCTTGTCTTCACTTTCTTACTTGCATAGTTCTTGACTGTTTCAGAATTGATGGTAAACAAGTCGCTTTGATCAATCTCTTTATCAGGATTTGACTGTGGCGCATAAGGACTCGTTGGTAGGGTGCGTTCTGCAAAGGTCGCAGCTGCACGGTCAGATCCCCAGGTGCGTTCTGCAGTGGTTTGCATGCTCTTGAAGAAGCGTTTGAAGATGTCATAAGAGGTCAAACCGGTTTCATGAAGGTCGATATTATCATTCCAAACTGCGTGACCACCACCAAGGATACTTGGATGAGAAGCTGGTAGAAGCGGACCTCCACCTGTTCTAAAATCATTTGGTGTCCAGCTATTGTACTGACGTTCGTAGTTAGCATAGTCCCCGTAGGCTGCTTGACTATTGCTTCCACTTGGGACACTATAGGTCGGTACATCCGTGATATTGATAATCTTAGCTCCCTGAGCAATGGCTTCATTTGGTCGTTGCCATCCGATACTCCAGATATCAACCTCTACTCCGTTCCAATCAACAGGAGTGTTCCCACGTTTCGCACTGAGTGAGCCCCAGATACGAGGGGTATAGCCTTTTCCTTTAATGTATTTGATAAGGTCATTGACATAGCGACGATAACTTTCTCTGCTGCCATAGTATTCATCCGTTCCGATATGAACAGTGGATACCCCATGAAGTGGTGCATCTGGACCATCGAGGAGTTTGTCATAGACGGATTTGACAAAAGCCAGCGTTTCATCGTATTTTTTATCTAGGTCCAGCATAGCTACGCGCTCGACATTGTGCTTGCCTGCATAATCGCTCAAACTACCTTGATACATGAGGTCTGGACGAACTTTGACAAATGATAGTGCATGACCTGGTGTATCAATTTCTGGCACTAGGTTGATATGCAAGGCCTTGGCAAGTTTAATCAGATTTTGCATTTCTTCCTTGGTATAGTGCTCATCTGATGTCAATTTTTGACCATTCGTACCGACAATATCGGTCTCCAAACGGAAACCAGTCTTGGCATGTTCAAGTACATACTTGAGTTGTTCTTCTGGACTTAAATTCTTACCTGCCAAGTGTTCCTTTAGGAAGATATAGTTATCGTTGAGGTGCAACTGCAAGTCGTTCATCTTGTAGTAAGCCATGTTGAGCATGATGTCTACAAGAGTGTCGTAAGGGATAAATTTACGACCTGTATCCAACATAAAGCCACGGTGGCTGAAACTTGGGAAATCACGAATTTCGCCATTTTGGAGGTTACTTTCTCCCATTTGAAGAAGGGTCCGAGTGGCGTAGAAGGCTCCTGTGTTTGTGGCAGCTTCGATGGTAATCACATCATTTTGGATAGTGATGCCATACCCTTCTTTACCATAACCCTTGTTTTCAACCTTTTTAAATTCGATTCGTTTTTGAGCTTGCTTGTCACCTGTTGCTAGTTCCAATCCACGGCTGGCAAGGTCTGACTGATAGAAGGTTGCAGCCTGATCAAAGCCAGAATCACCCGTCGCAAGGACTGTATCTGAAGTGATAGAAGATTGGCCTTCTTTCCCATACCATTGTTGAACAGCTGGTGCTACTTTTGGTTTCACACCCACACCTTCGTCCTGATGTAAGCCCTTGATGACTACTTCAAACTCTTTTGTAAAGGTATGACTGTCTCTGATTTGTTGGACCATGACCTTGACGCGTTGATCTGTCAAAGGCTTATAGATGTGATTTTGAAGGTCAATTACACCTTGTTTATTGCTTCCGATGAGACTGACTTTTCCTGGTAAAGTTGGTAAGACAAGAGACTGTCCATCTTCTGCTACTGTTAGTTCGGTTACTTGGCGGATATCCGTTACCCTACTATGGTCCGGAACGTTTGAATAAGCTCGAATTTCTTGGATGCCAACGTTTCTCCAACCCATTGTGCCCGCTTGATAGTCGTTAATTTCTAACTTAAGATATTTAGCTTGAATACTTTCAGCTAGGTCAACTTTCTCATCTAAAACAGGTTCTCCAGTCTTGGTATGAGCGAGTTTCCATTGTTTTTCTCCATTAGCGCCCACGTCTTCTTGACCTGCATAGTAGAGACTCCAAGATTTGATATTAGGGTCATTTTGCCCATTACGAAGACGACGATCCCAGTCAATTTCTACATGTTTGATCAAGGTAGTCTTTGGCAGAGTTAGTTCAAAAGTTGGTTTTGGTACATCTTTGTCTGTAGCCCAACGAGTATTGTCATCTCCATCGATAGCTTTATCCGCAGTAAAGTTGGTACCAGTCTCATGGTTGCTCGCCTGAGCAGTAGCACCTTCGAGATGGTTGACATCTTCTCTATCTTCAATTTGCTTTTCAGCTGGTTTTGCTGCTGGCGTAGCAGTTTCAGCTGGTTTATTGTCTGCCTTTGGTGTTTCAACCGGTTTCGGCGTTTCTGCTGGCTTGGGACTTGTAGGACTTGTCTCTGGTTTTGCCTCTTCACTTGATGTAGGATTGCTTCCTTCGTCAGTCGCTGGAGTTTCTTCATGACTTGCTTCTGTTGCAGCTTCTGCATCCGCCTTTTTAAGCGCATTGGCTAAATCATCGGGTAACTTATCCAGTGCTTCAACATGGGTGATGCTTCCCTCTGTTTCTGAAGGAGCTGCTGTTTCTGCTGCCTGAACCATATTGGCTCCAAAGATACTAGCACCAATCATAACGGAGGCTGCACCGATTGCAAATTTTCTTATGCTAAAGTGACAGCGTTTCTCAAAAAAATGTCTATCCATCTTTCTCCTATTCCTTTCATCCGCATACATGAGTAAGCGGTATCATTTCTCCTTTGAAAAAAGGAGAGAACCTAGAGGTCCTCTCCGGCTGTTTGATCCTATTTGATTCGAGATCTTTTGGACTTCTAAAACCAAATCTGTTTAGTCTTCTTTTCGTTTTGTCGTAAGAACAGCAGCAGATAAAGCGATACTCACACTTGCTAAGAAGAGGGCTACTTCTGAGCTGTGCTCCCCTGTAGCAGGTAGTTTTTCTTCATCTTTAGCTCCCGGAGTTTTGGTATCAGCTACTGGACTTGGAGTGAGCGGGTACTCAGGTTTTTCAACTGTTGGAGCTGCTTGATCCCCAGCAGTAGCCAATACACCTGTGTAGGCTGGCTTTTCATTCACCAAGGCCTCAACTGCATTGACTCCACCTCTATACTCTGGAACTTCATTTGCAGCTGCTAGAACTGAATTGGCTCCACCTTTGTATTCTGGCAATTCGTTTACCAAGGCTTCAACCGCATTAGCGCCGCCCTTGAACTCAGGAACCTCATGTACAGCTGCTTCTGCTGCATTGACGCCGCCTTTGAACTCAGGTACATCAAGAACTGGTGGTTGTTCTTCCCCCTTGCTGCTTGTAGGAGCGTCTGGTTTCGTAGCAGAATCTTTTAATTGGTTGAGATAGTCTGCGAAGTAGGCAACCATTCTTTCCGTCAAGAGATGGTTATCCGTCGCATATTTCATGCTCGCCTGAACTCCAGCTACTTCCTCTTGATTGTCTTTGTCTGTTAATTTCTGCGCCTTAGCCAAAGCTGCTTCATAGCCTGACAAGTCAAGAGGTGTCTCTGCTACTTGTGGACGAGTAAAGATGAGTTCCGCTGCCGATTGGTATTTATCTCCACCATCTCCGTAAGTCTTGGTACCAGTAAGGACAATTTTCTTAGCCTTGATAGTCTTACCAAAGTCAATGTCTTTTGGTTTGTTGTTATTTGGCCAATCTGTCACTGTGAAGGTATGTTCTTTACCAGACTCATCTGTGACAACCAGTTTCACATCTCGCAAGTTTCCATTTGAATCAGAGGCACGTGGAACATAGCGAAGTCCTGTGATTTCAGTAGGTTCTTTCAAGACCATTGTTGCAGGCTTGCCTACATCTCCACCATTCCAAGATGTATGCCATAGGCTAGAAACATTGCCATCAAAGGCATTCTCTAGACCTTCACCTGGTTGAGCTGGCGCATCCAAACTTTCAAAGTCTTCTGCTACCAAGGCTGTCTTCTTCTGAACCAAAGCATTCTTCAAGGCTTCAATCTTAGCAATCTCTGCACGCGCTTCTTCTACGCTAATGTCATCATCTGCTTGGCTGAGGTTAAAGACCGCCTCTTTCAAAGCATCCATAGACTCTTTCGTGTAGTTAGTCATGGCAACCGTTGGCAAGTAGTTCTTCAGAGCATTTTCTGTCAACATCTTACCTGTTAGGGTAATTTCTTCGATGTGAAGATTATCCATCATGAAGTCGTTATAACCACGGAAGTTGGCGTTTCCACCAGAATCACCACGAGTATTGCTTGCATTTCCAGTTGAGTAGATACCTACCCAAGTATCGCCTGTTTCTGCACCTGTCACGAGGAAGGTTGCCTTCTTGGCTTTCTTAGAATCCGTCCAAGTATTTGGCAATTCATGCATTTCCAAGTTGCTTGCTTGAGTACCACGACGACCTGACTGGAATTCTCCCTTACCAACTACAAAAGCATAGGTATTGTCTGATCCTGCTTCGTATTCAAAGGTTACACGATAAGTCTTACCTGCCTCAAAGCGGAAGTTTTGCGGAATAGTTTGGTAAACCAAGTTACGACGGCTCACTAGTCCATTTGTCTTCAATGACCAATTTCCTTCGATAACATCATCGACTTTCTTACCATTCCAACCACGCTGTGTATATGGATCGTGTTTTTCAGACAAGTGAGTGCGGTTATCTTCGACACCTTCGACACCACCCACTACAAATGGGAAGATTCCTTGAGCTACATTTTCAAAGTCTTGTTTAAATGTTCCTTTACCTGTATCATGCTTGTCTCCGTACATGCTTGAATTGTTTTCAAAGGTACGAATTTCATCAAAGTATGTTGCTTCATCACCAGCTTCACGACTCAATGTCAGAGTGACATTTGATACGTCAGATCCAGTTGTAAAGAAGGCGTACATATTTTGGAAGTAACTTGTATCGTCAACTGTAGCATTTTCACGACGATTGTTATGAGCATAAGCTTTGATATAGTTGAGAGCGAGTGACTTATTGGTATAAGTAGTCACTTCTTTCTCGCCAGTATTCACTGTGATACTTGCCTTAGCATTACTACGGTTATCGACACCAACATAAACCGCATACTTGGTATTTGGTTTCAAGCCAGTCAGTTTCTGAGTAAGACTGACCTTGCTCTTATTACCTTGGATACGAAGCATTTCATTTGCACCCTGTGATTTGACAATTTCTGCCTTGGAAGCATCACCAGAAATGGTCCAGTGTTTCAAGGTTCCACTGTTAAATCCTTGATCATAGATGTGCATGCCTTCGCTCCATGACATTTCAGGATTGGTTTGTTTTGAACGGTAAAGAACGTATGGTTGATTTGCTAGAAGGTCTAGGGTAATCTTGCCATCTTTTACAGTTAGTTCTTGCTCTTCTGTCTTACCTTGGTCAGTTAGCTTGTAAAGGTAAACCTTGCTATTTGCCCAATCGCTTGGAAGTGTCCAAGTTGTTGCACCAGCTTGCGTATTGAAGTAGTACATCTTTTCCTTATCAGTAGGAAGTTTCTTACCATTCGCATCCCAGTTCCAAGGAGTCAGGTAAGCTGAACCATCTTGGATGACACGTCCGTTGAGCGTTACTGTACGTTCGCGGTATTGCGGGCTATTGACATCGTTTGACTTACGAGTCACAACAACCTTGTTACCTGCTGCATCGACTAGCTCAACCTTCATTTCTGGAGTCCATTTATAGGTGCTACCATTATCGGTCATGGTAACTGGTGTACCATTTTCCCATTTACTTACAGTGAAGTGTTGGAAGTACTTAGTCATGACATCATGGGCAAATAAGTTGGTTACATAGCCATTGTAGTCGCTTCTTCCTTGCCAGCCTTCAAAGTCTTTCATGCTGTAGCCACCTAGAAGTGGGTAGTTGGCTGCACCACCGTAACTTCTGTAGTCCCCAACCCAAGAATCTTTTTGGTGGTTGCGGATAAAGCGGGTGATAGCACTGTTGATACCTTTATTAGTGTAGCCACCATAGGTCAAGTCAGCTGCCCAGTGTTGGAAGGTAGAGTCGTATTCACCACCATGGCCCCACTCAATCGCAAAACGCCAGCCTTGTTTGTTGATTTCTTTAGCAAGAACGTGGGTAGCCCAGGCACCGTTATCACCTGATTGACCATTGCCCCATACGTCCACATAGATAAAGTCGAGACCATCACCAAGTTTTTTCTTCAACTCTTCCCAGCGAGCCAAGCGTCCATGCGCCAAGTCATAAGCAGCATCAATGTTGATACCTTGATCTAGCCAGTTCCAACCATAGCTGTAGCTTCCATCTGGATTCTTACGAAGAATATTTTCGTTAAAGTATTTAGACTCAGGATAGGTTTCAGAAGCGTTCACGTGGATACCTAGATGAGCTCCATATTTCTTCGCTTTTTCGATCAAGGTCTTGAAGTCTTCGACACCACCAATACGTTTACCAATATCAGCATAGTTCAAGTGTCCAGAGTCATGACCTTCACTACCATATCCTTTAAGGAGAACACCTTGCCCAAGACCATCTGTGTGGAGATTGATTTTCTTGATACCATCCAAGGTCATAAGGAATGGGTTTTGTGCTTGAGAACCAAAGTTCATAGCGATACGGTAAGCAGTGATATCCTTAACTTTTTCCCAACCTTGAGGGTTGTTCATGATGCTACGATAAGCAATGGCACCATCTTGCCAGTCGACTTTGTTGTCAGCATTGGCATCTTCGGTGATAACAACCTTGGCACTTGGAAGTTCCTTGGTGTATTCTGGGAAAACAATGCCCTTATAAGCTTTTTCCCATTGCCATTCAGAACTTTGGATTCCCACATAGTTTGTATTTCCAACAGTTTGTTTGAATGCTGTCAAACGAGTCCAGTCATTCGAACCACCACCGTAGCTGTTTTGAGAGTTACTCCAAACACCTGCAGCAAGCTTATCTGTAGAAACAAATCCATACATGTAACCCTTAGCCAGATCCTTCATTGGATTGGTTACATCGATATGTTCATCTCCACTGATATGGGTATTGTTTGACATGGTTGCCCCGTCAAACTTAGCTCCAGTTTGGTCGCTTGAAACTGACACAAGTGAGTTTCCTAAGAAATTGATAGAGGAGAGAAGTTTTCTTTCATCATCAATCTTTTGACCTGGAGTGACTTGATTGTGGTTGACAATCTTGGTCACATCAAAATGCAACTGATTGTCCACAACTTGCAAGCGTACTGTCATATCTGCATTGATGAAATTCTTCTCGTCACGAAGTTTCATCAAGTACTCTGCAGTAGTATCATTGATCTTCTTATAAGTGACTTCAGGTGTAATTTCGCGATTGTTTACCAAGATTTTCTTAAGTTGTTGAACTTGTCCTGGCAAAGTATGTCCATGCAAGGTGTATTCCTTAACACGAGGGAAAGCTTGGTCAATCACTGCCT
Organism: bacterium; assembly: GCA_905221305.1. Classification (GTDB taxonomy): domain Bacteria; phylum Bacillota; class Bacilli; order Lactobacillales; family Streptococcaceae; genus Streptococcus. The sequence continues at coordinate 33,982 of CAJNCO010000001.1, read as the reverse complement.
TGAGAACCTTAGACTGGATCGTATCATAAGTCACCTTGCTATCGTCAACGGCCGGACCTGTTTCTTTCTGGGCAGGAGTATCATCCGCTTTTACACCTTCTTGATTGTCTGTTTTAACGCTGACAACCGTGCGGTCATTGCTATAAGTTCCTGCCTTGAGAAGGATCTTCTTCTCATTTTTAAGATTCTCATTGACCGCCCCTGGTAGGGTCACTGTGTCAAAAAGATTGACATCGTTGTTGTTGGCATTGAGTTGTCCATCTGACTTGAGAGTGATTGAAAGACGGTTTACAGAACCCGGTTCTGGTGCTGCCACACGGTTGCCTTTATACCATGTGCTATTACCTGGAGTTTTGTATTCCCAGAACCAGCCACCTTGGTCATATCCAACAAAAACATTGTTCTTGGAATCTTTAAATTTCAAGAAGACACCAAAGCGTGATTTGCCCTTTTCAGAATCATCTTTGAAGGTTAAATCAACCGTCGCATTTCCATTAGCGTCAACTGTCAATCCTTGTTTTTCAAACAAGGCTGGTTTGCCATCATTGTCATTTTGGGCCGTTGAAGACAATTGATTGTAGCGAACACCCTTTTCTTCGCGAATAGTGACTGTTCCTTGTTGCTCTTTATTCGCTACTGTTTGCCATTCAGGAGTTACTGTCTTAGGTGTTTCAGGTTTAGCAGCTGCAGGTTTATCCTCTTTTGGTTTTTCTTCAGCCGGTTTTTCTTTCTCTTCCAAGTCTGCTGGTTTCACACTTGAAATCCCCTGCATGTGGTCTTGGATCCATTTTAGTTGAGCTGGTGAGAAGAGAATGCCTCCGCTCCGTTTTCCAACTACACCATTTTGGTGAACACCGACTAGTTTGCCTTCTGTATCAAAGACACCGCCGCCACTAGCACCCGGTTTTCCTCCTTGGTAACCAATCCCTTGGACACCTTCTCCGTATGGTTCCGCAAAATCAACTGTAGTATTGACAATCGGATTCAATTTTCCTTCTGGATAACCAAAGACATGGAGTTTATCTCCAATTTTCTTAACTACTGGCTTTTTAGTTACTTCAACAGGCGTATTTTCTAGAACTGTACGCAATCTCACAAGGGCCAAATCATTTTTGAATCCTTTCAGATAGCCTTCACGATCCCAATGAATAATATCTTTCTTGCTAAACTTGACATCTGGCAATCCTGGATATGAGATGCTATAGATATCTCCATCCCCTTGGTCATTATCCACAACCTTACGGATATTGCCGTCTTGGCTATCCTTGATAAAGTTGTGAGAAACCGTCAAGACAAGGTCTTTAGCAACGACAATACCGCTGCCTTCTCCTGATGGTGTCTTAATCTTAACAGTCGCGCCGTAGTTTAATTCCCCATTGGTAGTCTTAGCCACATCTTCTGGGACGAGCTTGCCAGTATCTTGAGCCAATTGATCCTTGTCAACTTCGCGCCCATTGTCTTCAGCTTTCTCCAACTTATCTTCTAATTCTTTTGGCAGATTGCTTGGCTTTTCTGACTTTTCTTTTTCTTGAGCCAACAACTCTTCTTCTGTTTGAGGGCCTTCAGTAGTTTCAGCTGAACCAGGATTCTGAGCGGCAGCTTCCTTGTCAAAATCGTGCCCCTCATCACTAGCCTTCTTATCCAAATCAGCTAGTTCACTCGGCAAATTATCTGTTGAACCCACTCTTGCTTGATCAGCTAATACTGGGCTAGCTGCGAAGAAAGTCGCTCCAATCATCACCGAAGCTACTCCATGCGTAAACTTACGAATACTGAACTTACAGCGTTTTTCAAAAAATCGTTTATCCATGAACTCCTAAATCCTTTCATTATCCAGTAAGCGTTTACATTTCTTTTTTAAAAAATACTCCTTTCTCTGAAAGTGCTCTGCTTAACTGTTATAAATTAAAAATAATTGTACTTTTAATATAACAAATAAAAGACCAGAAAGCAATAGGAAATAGGTAAAATTCACTAAAATTTTCTCTTTTCTGAAAAATCCTATCTCTAATCATTCAGGGGCTTATACCAAGATAAAAAAGGACTTAACCATCATGCCGATGGCTAAATCCTTTACTTTTTTAAAGTTATTTCACATGGTTTGCGAGTTCTTCTTGGGCCTTTTTATTTGACTCTTCTTTTTCTTTCAACCATTTTTCTTGAGCTTTTTGGTATTCTTCTGTTGTCACTGCCTTATCTTGTACTTCTAGATATTTGTACAAAAGGGCTTCACTCATACCCTTGTTACCAGAGTAAGCAAATGGAAGTGTAAATGGTACCATCTTAGACAACATTGGACGACCAGTTTGAGAAGTTGTTGGGATGAGCAAGGCACTGTCTGTCAACCAAGCTTGGGCAGCAGCATATTTCTCATAACGTTTTGAAACATCAGTGGTTTCTTCACCAGCTTCTACAACCATTTTTTCGTAATCTTCTAAACCAACTTGCTTAGCGGCAGCGTTGTTTGTCCCAGAATCAAATCCTAGATATGTTTTCGTATTTTCTCCTACAGAAGGCTTGATAATATCAAGATAAGTAGATGGATCGATATAGTCTGGAGACCAACCCACGTTATCTGAGATATCCCAGTCTTCTCCAGCCGCAGTTTCAGCGAAGTAGGTAATGTTTTGAACATCATCTTTTTGGAGCTGTTGGATATCAATAACCACATTATCTGATCCTAGATTTTCTTCAACTGACTGTTTAAAAGATTGAACACGTTGAACTTTTGTTGTATTTGTTTGATCTACAGGCATATCCAAGTGGATTGGGAATTTCACACCTTCCGCTTGAAGGGCCACCTTAGCTTTAGCGAACTCTGCTTTGGCTTTGTCAGGATTGTAGAGTCCATCTTGAGCATCATCCAAGTTTACGTTGCTCCACTCATCTCCATAGGTCACCAATTTTTCCTTAACTAATTCCCCAAAGTTTTTCCCATCTGCCTGTACAAATGTAGGAGGAACAAATAAGTTACGAAGCAGTTTAGTAGCCCCACTTGCACCATTTACTTGAGAAGCGTAGGCTGTTCTGTCAAAACCAAATGCAATAGCTTGACGGAAGTCCTTATTCAAAAGGGCCTTCTTGGTTGATGCTTTTTCCTCATCTGTTGTCTTAGAAGTGTACTTATAAGACTGACGATCGATATTTGTGCCTACTAAATAAGTAGTAGAATCTTGTTGGGTATAAACGATATTGTCTTTGAATGTTTTTTCAGTCTCTGAGTAACTAGCACTTGTTGGGAAGAGGCGAGCCATTGTAAAGCTACCGTCTTTGAAAGCTTCAGTTGGCTTATTGGTATCTTGACCATCCCAGAAGGATAATTTCACTTTATCAAGATGAACATTGTCTTTGTCCCAATAGTTTGGATTCTTTTCGAACTCGACTGATGATTTGGCTACGATTGATTTGAGTAAGAAAGGTCCATTATAGAGAATGCTACTTGGGTCCGTACCTTTAGCAAAGTCATCCCCTTTAGAGTTCAAAAATTCTCCATTAACAGGAGCCAGAACACCCATTGTTGTCTTAGAATTCCAGAAACTTTCTGGCTTGTTCAATGTGTATTGAACAGTATAATCATCAAGAGCTTTGATTCCTACTTGAGAAAAATCTGTAATTTCTCCTTTGACGTAAGCATCCAATCCCTTGATAGATTCCTGAACCAGGTAAAGACCATCTGATTTCTTATCAGCAGCATACTTAAGACCAGTTACAAAGTCTTGAGCTTTAACTTCTGCATACTCCTCACCTTCAGATGTATACCATTTTGCATCCTTTCGGAGTGTATACGTGTAAGTCAATCCATCCTTAGATACAGACCAATCCTCAGCCATAGATGGTACAAAGTTACCGTAGCGGTCATTTTCAAGCAAGCCATCGATAACGTTGCTAGTAATATTTGCTGTAGCTGCCTTACCAGTTGTCAAATAGTTTAGGTTATCAGGATCCGTTTCGTAAATGTATGAGAATGTTTTCTCACCTTTAGCATTTGAACTTGATCCAGAGCAAGCCGCAAGAGTCGCAGCTGCCAATAACGTCACACCCGCAAGGGCAAGTAGTTTTGAACTTTTCATTGTTTTCTCCTTTAAAACTTTCACCCCATTATAGTCCCTTTTCAGAAACATGTCAATATAATTTTCAGAATTTTTGAATTAATTTGGTAAATTCTGAAAAATAAGTTTTCTATTATAAAATTATTATTCTCTAATACTATATTTTTATATCTTAAACCAGCAAAACAAGGACCGAAAATCAGATTTTTTATCATTTTTTTGCTATGATTAGATAGAAGAAAAGTTAAGGAGAAGACAATGATATTAATTACAGGTGCAAATGGTCAACTCGGTACCGAACTACGTTATTTACTAGATGAACGAAATGTGGACTATGTTGCCGTGGATGTGGCCGAAATGGATATCACCAATGCTGAAATGGTTGAGAAAGTCTTTGCCGAGGTTAATCCAACTCTGGTCTATCATTGTGCAGCTTATACTGCTGTTGATGCGGCAGAAGATGAGGGAAAAGAACTGGATTTTGCCATCAACGTAACTGGAACTGAAAATGTAGCCAAGGCCTCTGAGAAATACGGAGCTACTCTGGTCTATATCTCAACAGACTACGTCTTTGATGGGAAGAAACCCGTCGGACAAGAATGGGAAGTCGATGACCTACCTGATCCGCAAACAGAGTACGGACGTACCAAGAGAATGGGTGAAGAACTTGTTGAAAGCCTTACGTCACAACATTATATCATCCGTACTGCTTGGGTCTTTGGAAATTATGGCAAAAACTTTGTCTTTACCATGCAAAATCTTGCTAAAACCCATAAAACTCTCACTGTTGTCAACGACCAACACGGTCGTCCAACTTGGACACGTACCTTGGCTGAGTTCATGACCTACTTGACTGAAAATCAAAAAGCATTTGGCTACTACCACTTATCAAATGACTCCACTGAAGATACCACTTGGTATGACTTCGCTGTCGAGATTCTTAAAGACAGTGATGTTGAAGTGATTCCAGTAGACTCCAGCAAGTTTCCTGCCAAGGCTAAACGCCCCCTCAACTCAACCATGAGTTTAGCCAAAGCGAAGGCGACAGGTTTCGTCATTTCAACCTGGCAAGATGCCCTTAAAGAGTTTTATAAACAAGAAGTAAGAAAATAAAAGATTACGACATACATAAAAAGCAAGAGACCATAAGGTCTCTTGCTTTTTAGTATCTGATTAGTTAATCACTTGTTGCGTTTTAGCATAGTTAGCCTCTACCGCTTCTTTTTCAGATTTCCACCAGTCTTGGTTGTCTGTGTACCATTTGATGGTCTCTTTGAGGCCTGCTTCAAAGTTGGTAAACTCTGGCTTCCACCCTAGTTCATCACGAAGCTTGCTAGCGTCGATAGCATAGCGAAGGTCGTGACCAGCTCGGTCCGTCACATGGTCATAAGCATCAGCTGGCTGTCCCATTTCCTTGAGGATCAGCTCCAGCACTTCTTTATTGTTCTTCTCACCATCCGCACCAATCAAGTAGGTTTCACCGATTTGACCTTTAGTCAAAATCGTCCAAACACCTGAAGAATGGTCGTTGGTATGGATCCAGTCACGGACATTCTTACCTTCACCATAGAGTTTTGGCTTGATACCACTCAAGATATTGGTGATTTGGCGCGGAATGAACTTCTCGATATGCTGGTAAGGACCATAGTTGTTTGAACAGTTGGAAATAGTCGCTTTGACACCAAACGAGCGTACCCAAGCTTTGACAATCAAGTCTGAAGCCGCCTTGGTTGATGAGTAAGGAGAGCTGGGATTGTACTTGGTTTCAGCGGTAAATTTCTCACCTGGACCTTCTCCATGACCTGGCAAATCTTCACGCAGAGGCAGGTCCCCATAGACTTCATCAGTTGACACATGGTGGAAGCGAAGGTCGTATTTACGTGCTGCTTCCAAAAGAGTGTAGGTCCCGATGAAGTTGGTATGGATAAAGGGACTCGGATCATTGAGCGAGTTGTCATTGTGACTTTCTGCCGCATAATGAACGATGGCATCTGCTTGAGCAGCTAACTTGTCTACCAAGGCTACATCTGCAATATCTCCAACAACCAACTCAACACGATCTCCTAAAATTTCTTCAATATTGGCACGATTCCCCGCATAAGTCAGCTTGTCCAGCACTGTCACATGAACATCTGGAAAGTTATTATAAACATAATGAACAAAGTTAGAACCGATAAAACCAGCCCCACCTGTCACGATGATATTTTTGTATTCAGTCATTTGTATTCCTTAACTTTTTTACAAATCTTCTTTTCTTAGTGGTTTGACATCCTTAAGTAGGGGATGATGTTTATCAGCTTCTGAGACTTCTGCCGCTTCTAGGTTTTTCCACTCGATTCCCAAAGCTGGGTCTGCATAGTTGACAAAAGCATATTTAGGCTTGAGTTCAAGCGCCCAGTAGTCATTGACCAGATAGCTATAAGAAACTGTATCCGAGAGTACTTGGAAACCATTGGCTACGCCACGAGGGACAAAGATTCCCTTACTTGCATCAATCTCGGTCTGATAAACATTTCCAAAAGTCTCACCTTCACGTAGGTCAACCCAAGAACCCAGAACTTTCCCATTGTCTGCTACTGAGATATACTTGTCCCAAGGTTCAGCATGGAGACCTCGAAGAACATTTTTGCGAGAAAAGCTGACGTTATTTTGCAGTTTTCCTTCAGCAAAGAAGCTTTCAGGAAAACCAAGCGGTAGCATCTTTTCTTTCTGAAAATTTTCCTTAAACCAGCCACGATTGTCACCATGAACTGGAATGTCAAACTCTAACAAACCTGGAATGGCATCAATCTTGTGCACTGCAAGTGTTTTGCCGAAAAAATTATCTGTCATCTAGATTTCTCCAATCAAACGAAGCAAGTATTGCCCGTATTCATTCTTCTTGAGAGGTTGCGCCAACTTCAGCACATCTTCGCGGCTGATATAACCCATTCGGTAGGCAATTTCTTCCAGATTGGCAACCTGAACATTTTGCATCCTTTGAACCGTTTCGATATATTGGGATGCCTCTAACAGACTCTCATGTGTCCCTGTATCTAACCAGGCGAAACCACGCCCCATAACCTCAACAGACAAATCCCCACGCTTCAAATAAGCATTGTTAACATCTGTGATTTCCAACTCGCCACGAGCACTCGGTTTTATCTGTTTGGCAATCTCCACAACATCATTGTCATAGAAATAAAGACCAGTCACTGCATAGTTAGAGCGAGGATTCTCCGGTTTTTCTTCTATGGAAATAGCATTCATGTCTGTATCAAACTCGACCACACCAAAACGCTCTGGATCCTTCACTTGGTAGCCAAAAACAGTCGCACCCTTCTCTTTCTTGGCTGCCTTTTGAAGCATTTTGCTCAAACCAGGCCCATGATAGATATTATCGCCTAAAATCAATGCAACACTATCGTCACCGATAAATTCTTCACCGATAAGAAAAGCCTGAGCAAGTCCATCGGGACTAGGCTGTTCCGCATAGGAAAGCTTGATCCCAAATTCGGAGCCATCCAAGAGCAGGTCCTTAAAACGGGGTAAATCCTGTGGTGTTGAGATGATCAAAATGTCCTTAATCCCAGCCAACATCAAGGTTGACAAAGGATAGTAAATCATGGGTTTATCATAAACCGGCATCAGCTGTTTTGACGCAGCTCGAGTAAGTGGGTACAGGCGCGTTCCCGAACCACCCGCAAGAATAATACCTTTCATAATAGGTTTCCTTTCTGGCTAATTACCTATCCTATATTATATTTCATCTTGTCCCAAATTCCCTACGGAATTTACTTCAATTTGGATAAGGCAGCTTTTAAATAGGCTCCATCTCGAAGAGCAGCTCCAACGTTCCTAGCTTGTTCTGAAAGTTCCTTGTAGTCTTGAAGTGTCAAATCATCTAGTACTTTTTGGAGGTCGTGTAGAGAATCAACTGCTAGACCACACTCTTTATCCAGAACGAAATGCGCGAGGGCAGACTCTTTCCAAACCACTAGAGGAAAGCCCGAAGCCAAATAAAGAGAGGCCTTGTGCGAGTTGTTAAAGCGTAGATAGTTTCCGTAAGAACCTTGGCAGGTTTCTGAGCTGTCTCCGTCCCAGACCAAACCAAAACTACCTTCAAGAGCAGCTGGGAGGTCATCTGGCATAAAGGAACCAAAGTAGCTAGTGTTTTTCAATGCACGACTTTCATCATAGCCCACTCCATACAAGTTATAGGCTGGCTGGTCTGGCAAGTTATAAAGATAACCTGACTTTGCAGGGTTCAAATTTCCAGCTACGATAATAGGCTGGTCTTTTTGGAGATTTGATTTTTCAGCAAAGTTTGGAATCAGATAGTCAAAAATCTCCAAGCTAACCATTTTATCTGCTGGCACTCCTTGACCTACCAGAACTTTCTTCATGATATCGTTATGAACGATAATGCTATCCACTGACATCAAAGCTTTCTTTTCCTGGAAGTAATTGCGCACTTTATGACGAAATTTCACTTCTGAACCTGCTGCATGACGCAAGGTTTCAATATCATGGATCAACAGATAGAATCTTGCTCCTCTTTTTTGCGCCTGCTTAATGAGTTGTGAGATGAAAAATGTATGGTGGATAATAGGGAACTGAATCACCAATTCATCTCCAGCTCCCAACTGATCAAACACAGACTTAGTCGCACGATATTTGTGTTGTTGAGCTTTAAAGAAATTCATCTTATACCAATTCTCAACCTTGAGCTCCAACCCCTCATAACCCTCTGAGATTAGAATAGCTTCCACGTCATTTCGTGCCTTACTCCCTGCATTCTTTTCGTGTGCATTATGCAGAAATGAATCTTTCAGATAATATTTCACCTTTTCTCCCCTTTATCTGTGACGTTCTTAGATACACCCTAGTTCTTCTTCTACCACATCCAATGCGCGTTCAACAGTCACATGCATATCATAGTATTTATAATCTGCCAAGCGACCACAGAAGATAACGTGGCCATTTTTCTCAGCTTCTGCTAGATACTGCTCATAAATAGCATTGTTTTTGGCATCATTGATTGGATAGTAAGGTTCATCTCCTCTCTTCCAATCTGCTGGATATTCTCGAGTAATAACCGTCTTGCCCTGAGTCCCAAACTCAAAATGTTTGTGTTCGATGATACGCGTATAAGGAATATCACGTTCAGTATAGTTGACTACAGTATTTCCTTGATAATTTTCTTGATCCAAAATCTCATGCTCAAAACGGAGACTACGATACTCTAGTTCACCAAACTTATAGTCAAAGAACTGATCAATCATTCCTGTGAAGACAATCTTAGTTGCTGAAGCCTCCAAGTGCTCCCGATCAGCAAAGAAATCTGTATTAAGCTCTACTTCGATTCCTTCCAACAACTTTTCGATGATGACATTGTAACCACCAATTGGAATCCCTTGGTAACGGTCGTTGAAATAATTATTGTCATAAGTCAATCGAACTGGTAAACGCTTGATGATAAAGGGTGGTAGTTCAGTAGCAGAACGCCCCCATTGCTTTTCGGTGTAACCCTTGATTAACTTTTCATAGACATCCGTACCAATCAACTTAATGGCTTGTTCCTCTAAGTTTTTAGGCTCAACATCTTGCATGTGTGTCGTCTGCTCAGCAATCTTGTCCTTGACTTCTTGGGGTGTCTTTGTCCCCCACAAAGCATAGAAAGTATTCATGTTAAAAGGCAGATTGTAAAGATGTCCTTGATAGTTGGCAATAGGAGAATTGATGTAATTGTTAAACTCCGCAAACTGATTGACATAATCCCAGACCTTTTTATTAGATGTATGGAAGATGTGAGCTCCATACTTGTGGACATTGATTCCTTCAACAGATTGGCAATAGATATTCCCACCAATATGTTCTCGTTTATCAATCACCTTCACTTTCTTGCCACGTTTGTTAGCTTCGTAGGCAAAGATTGCACCTGACAAGCCCGCACCGACAATCAAATAATCGTACATAAAATCTCCTTATTTCTTTAAGACACTTTTTAGTTCTTGAAAATCCAAGACACGTAAGACCAAAACCAAGCCACCGTAGACTAATAAGCCAAGCAGAGAATAGATCAAGACATTCACAACAGACGAGAAGTGCATGAAAGCTTGTACAGAATACAAAGCGCCGTACATCAAGAGAGCAGCTAAAAATATTTTTAGCATAGATGGAAGGATCTTGACCTCTTTTAGATACGAACGTGTAAAGTAGAGTTGGATCAGCCAAACTAAACCTTCTGTCGCAACAGATACGATCGACGCCCCAATATAGCCCAGAGGCGGGATCAAGAGGAGATTCAAGCCCACACTAAAAACAGCTGGAATAGTTGTTGATAGCATAAATTCACGATTCTTATTGTGAGGAATCAAGATTTGAATTCCCATTATATTGGTCCAGCCAATAAAGAACATTCTAAAGACCATGATGGCAATCGCATAGCGAGCATCTTGGAAGTCTTGCCCCAGGAAAAAATTGACAAAATCTTTGTTAACAATTAAAATCCCCGCAATCATCGGGAAGATAACCAAGTTATACACTAAGAAAGACATTTCATGTAACTTGTTAACCGCCTTTTGATTACCTGATGAGAGGAGATTGGAGACCCGAGGCAACATAACACTACCAAGCGACGTTACCAAAGTCAACAAAATATTCAATAATTTCAAGGCTTGATCATAGATTCCAACATCCTTTGTCGAAGACAAGGCACCCAACATGGTGCGATCTAGCGTGATGTAGAGCGAAATGGCAATCTGTGGCAGAAACAAGAGAATAACTGGTTTGATATGCTCTTTGGCATAGGCTATATCCAGATGCGGCTTGCGAATGTGCTCCCGAGCAGGAAGCCACATACTCAACTGACCTAGTAGATCATAGGCAACCAAGAGGATGATATACAAGTACAAGTCGGATGATTTCTTAACAAATAGGAATATCGAAACAACACCTAGAAGTTTGACCATTGTGTTACGAGCTGTGATTTTTTTGAAATCTTCTAACCCTTGAAAAAGCCAAGAAATATCAAAACCACGAGACAGCAAACTAAAACCAAGTATATAGGCAATTGGATTGTTCATCGACGGCACAAGTAAGCAGACAATGATATAAAGCGTAACAGCTAAACAGGTTGAAAGGACTTGTAAACTGTAAATACCCCAGAAGGTCTTTTCGACTTCCTTACGATGGCCGGAAATTTCCTTTGTCCCATAATTGGCTACTCCCAGCGTCGCCAGTAGGATAAAATAAGTCACGATAGAATTATAGTATCCGTATGACCCCAAATCATCCGATGAGAAAACCCGAGTAATATAGGGAGTTGTAATCACCGGTAGGACGATGACAAGTAACTGATAGGACAGATTGTACAAGTAATTCTTTAAAACTCTCACACTGCTTCCCTCATCTCAGATTTTTCTCCTTCAAATTTCATCACTGGAATAGTAGCAAAGAGAAGGAACATAAAAATATTATAAGACGGGCGAACCCAGAAGGCCTCAAACATACAGTTGACTGCTATTAAGGATAAGGCCGTCAATAGCAAATAATTCTTTTTGCGATAAAGTGACCAAGACCTAACTATGTATAACACGACCAATAAGAGAACTGGAATCATCCCATAGGTAAAGAGCATCTGAACGTAGGAAGAGTCTACATAGTCGTAGCTCAAAACGGATTCTGTACGCCCCCCATAACCGACAAATGATATGCCCCGAATCCCAAACCACTGCACTGCATATTTTTTTAGTGCCTCATGTCCTAGGTGTAATCTCATACTAAAAAAATTGTTTAGAGCCACATACATTGGATGAGACCAGGTAAATTTAGAAGAGAGATAAATCATTACTGAAGACGCTATACCAGCCGATAAAGGAAGTAAAGCAAAAAGCCGTCGCTGTTTATCATTTCGGAAATAAAAGTACAGAAAAATGAGCGCCATTACAGTAATAGAAGCGGCATTAAGCCTCGCATCGCAATATCGAATAATGAAATAAGCCAGACCAAATCCTAAGGCAGTCCGTAAAATAATGAATTTCTTTCTAAAGATATACGATATAGCTGTATATAGATAAAAACAGTGAGAAGCAAAATCAGTTGGATAAATAAAACCAAATGAATTTCGAACAACGACTCCCGCAGATCGTGATTGGACAAATTGCAAGTTTGGAATAGCACCAATCACGGCCAAGAACACTATCAATACAATAAAAAACAAGGCTACAACAGAGTATATTTTAAGTACACTTTCCATCTCAGCCTTGTAAAGAAAGACAAGCAGAAACATATACATCAATGCATTAAGGTTCCCAGTCTTATAGTAAACCATGCCCCCAGCAAAAAGAAGAATTGGTGCAAAGATGAGATAGCTTATAGAGTAGTGATGAATATAAGCAAATCGCATAGCAAGTAACAGGACCGCAAAAAAAGGAACTACATTAGGAATATTAGGTAAAACAGGAGCTAACATAGACGTATTGATCATATCTATGGAGACAACCACTATTAAAACTGCTGCAATTAGCAATTTATCACGTTCTAATTTTAACATTTTCTTTTTCCTTCTCTTCTTTCATCCCTAACTCTTACTTAGGATTTTTTTAACTTTTTAAATTGATAATAGAACCGCGGATACCTACTAATCAAAACATAGAGAATCTTACGTTTCTTACTAACTCTAGCATTCTTCAAAACAAGAGGCATATAGGGCCTCATCTTCTCCTGAAGTCGCTTAAACTCTGCTGGATTTCCATCATAAATCATCGTAAAGATAAGAAGACTTCCTGTAAAGAAGCGAGAAATAATGGCTTCTTGGAGTTCTGAACTCTCAGGATAGGTTGCATTCACAACCTCTTTTAAATGATCGATTGCTTCATAAAACTCGTATTGTTTTGGTGTGAAAGCCGAGGCAGTAATGCTACCAGGTCTATGGTAATAATGGTAAATCGGAAGATGGTACAAAGCCACGGATTGGGCTTGATTGAGATGCTCACTGATAACATAGAGGTCTTCGTAGATGCGCCCCTTGGGGAAGGGAGCTTTCTCAAGAAGTTCTTTCCGATAGAGTTTCCCACAAGCAGAGACCGTTACAAGGTCTCCATAAAGCATCTCAGTCAGTGCCTTTGCCTTGTCATAGACCTTAACTTGGTCTAAATCAAGCTGATCCAAGTGAAAATTTTGAAAACGATGATAGTGAGCTGTTGGCTCTACTTTGCCACTCACCATATCTGCTTGGGTACGACTTTGTAGCTCTGCTAGCAGTTCCAAGGCGCAGGGTTCCAGATAGTCGTCTGGATCTAGGAAAGTAATCCAGTCGCCCTTGGCTTTCAAGACCCCATAGTTCCGAGCATCGGACAAGCCACCGTTGACCTTATGGTAGCTAGTCACCCAATCATATTGCTGGGCATACTGGTCACACAAGTGTCCTGAGCCATCACTCGAGCCGTCATCAATCAAGAGGACTTCCATATCCTTGTAAGTCTGATGTTCCAAACTCTCCATGGCATAATGAAGGTAGTCCTTCACATTATAAACAGGCACAATTACCGAAATCATATTTTCTTTTCTTTCTCTTACTTAGTTTAACAGTTTAAATCTCAAATGAGCTTCTATCTGGAAGCAGTTGATCCATAGCCTTGATAAAGTCTGTCATCACCTGCTCCTCGTCTTGAATGTTAAATCCATCATTGATACACATAATTTGGTATTTGCCAGAATTTAGTATCTTCCAAAAATCTGGTCCTGCATTATCCAAAGAAAAGAGTCCCCCCAACTTAGGATTTCCGACAGCGTATTGACCACTGGCAATCTGCCAATACTTAAAGAGCCAAACATTGGTATCAGAAGGATTTCTAAAGCGACTAGCCGAGGTTCTTTCCAAGACAGCTTTTTCCTTTTCCCATACCAAGTTCATCGTTGATCTTAGTAGAGGATAGGGCAGATGACTCTCCCAGAAACCACAGATAAACTGACTATTTCTGTATAGTAGCGACTTAACGATACTTTTTAATCCCTGCTTTGGATCAAAGAATTGGCCATTCTTCAAAATTTCATTTCGACTGAAATAGCTAGTGACAATCTCCATGTCATTTATCTGAAAATTCCCCGTTCCATATCGCTCAGGAATAATCGGTGAAAGAGCCGTATTATATTTGGGTAAACCATCCTCTGAGAAAAAATCTGTCGGCTCGACTGGAGCTGTCAAATACATATCGTCATTAAAAAAAACAAAATGCTCTGAGAGACCAGGGATTCGATGGATGTTACTTTCGATAGGATTGGCAGAAAAAACTGGCAGGTAGTCATTGCAGATAATCTCTGTATGATCTACCAACACCAATTTATCACTGTTTAACTCTAACCAGCTTGGCTTTTGCTGGTCGGTCACGAGGTAGACCTTATTAACCCAAGGAGCAAATTTTTCAACTCCTCTAAACCAATATTTAAAGGTCCCCCATTCTCGGTAAGCCTTGACTGAATTCATACTCTGTTTAGAAGTATTAACCGATCCATCATAGCTTGATTTTTTTTCTTGCCACACAGAATCATTCCCATCAACCCAAGTCACAACAAAATCTATTTTATTCATAACTAATCTTTTCTATCTGTTTTATACAACTTCGAAAAGTTCTTGATGTAACTCTCCAAAGAAAACAGCTCTTTTTGTCTCTGATATCCTACTCGCCCAAATTTTTCTCTTTTTTCAGAACTATCTAGTAAGAGAGAAATGGCATTAGAAAGTTCTTGAGGACGATTTGGTTTGACTAAGCAACCACTTTTGTCATCTACTACCATTTCAGCTATTCCCCCATTGTTATAACCAACAACTGGTTTTGAACAAGCCATGGCTTCTAGGACTACTGTAGGTAGGGAATCAGGTTTTATACTTGGTAAGACAAAGATATCAAACATATTATAAAGTTCAGAAGTCTTATCGTAGTAATCAATACGATGAATTTGTGACACAACAGATGAAGAAGCTATTCTCTTATCTAGTTCTTCTAAGCGCCATTCTTCACCAGGAAAAACACCTCCCGCTAGGAAAGCCACCGCTTGCTCATTCTTTTCCAAAAGTGGCTCGACTGCTTCTATGAAATCATTTTGTCCTTTGATAGCATTGACCCGACCAATCATGCCAATCACAAGTGCATCTTGCGCAATGTCAAATTTTTCACGAATAGAAGACGCATCCATTGGATAATAGACAGCATTATCGACACCGTTATAAATCACTTCCACTTGACTATCTTTGATAAAGGGAGACTGCTTGATATGATTAGCGACCGCTTGGGACACCGTCACAATCTTGTCTGCATATCGTCCCATGAGCATATTGATAAAGTCAGAAATAGCTTTGGGTTTGACGATAATCTCATGAACATGCCAAATCAAAGGCAGCTTGAGCTTGCGTTTTAAATAGATGCCCTCCAAAACAGCCGCTGTATTATTGTGAACCATATCTATACTGTGTTCTCGAGCATAGAGGGCGATTTGCTTAGCATAGAAATTATAAGAGCGAATATAGTCGGCAATGCCCTTAGGATTAAAGTATTTTCTACGTAAAATCGGATAATCCAACACACTGACCTGAGCCCCAACTTGGCGCAAGGCCTCGACTAAAACACCATCATTTGGCAGGATGACGTGAGCTTCAAATTCTTTGGAATCCAATCCTTTGATCAATTCCAATAAAACCTTATCTGCTCCATACATTTCTGCACCAGCATGCAAGTATAAAATCCGTTTCATTCCCTATCCTTTAAACACTTCTTCATAATCTGACACAATCTTTTCCCATGTGAAAGCTGAGAGGATTCTTTGGCTTGACTTGAAATCCAACTCAGCTATCACTACCTGATCAAATCCCTCTACTTCCTCAATAACGCGTGCCAACTCATCTTTTTTCCAATAAATAGCCCCGTCTTCACCAACCTCACGGTTAAAACCAACATCTAGCAACAAATTCAGTTTTGTGGATGCTAGAGCTTCCAGTAGAGAAGGGTTGGTTCCTCCAACCTCATGCCCATGGAAATAGGCAAAGGCATTTTCGCGAATGTACTTGAGTAACTCTTGGTCATAGACAGTCCCGACAAATTTGACCCTAGGATCTTTATCAAAACCAGTATCTTGTAACAACTGGTCGTAAAATTTATTCTGCTCCACATTAGTGATGAGAACAAAGTCCTTTTTGGACTTGGACTTGATAAATTCACGAATCATGGCTTCGTAGTTATTTTCAGGAACAAATCGTCCCACTACTAGATAATAGCCATTTTCGCTAACTCCTTTTTCCTGATACCAGTTCCGAACTTTGGCATCTTCTGCTTTCAGGATTGAAGGAGCTGTATCTGTCCCATAGGCAATATAGGTGGTCTTTGGTTGATACTGCTTATAATCCTCTTGGATATATATTTCGATATTTTTGCTATCACATACCAATAAATCAGCATGCTTGACCATGAGTTGCTCTGAGAATTTCCAGTACTTACGAACTGGCAGGCTCCACTTTGCTCGTAGCCATTCATGACCATCAGGATTCACCAGCAAAGAGCCACCAATCGCACGAATTTTTTTCTTAAGTCCAGAAATAAAAGGACCGATGCGACAAGCTAGAATGTAAAAAATGGGAGCCTCGTCCTTGTTTTCCTTAGCCAATTCAATAGCCTTGTTGACCGCTGCAATATCGTAAGCGATGGCGCGGGCCGGTCCGATATTGGGTACATCGATGTTGAAGCAAATGGCTCCATTGTGCTCAAACTGGTCTTCCGTAATACCAGACTTGGCTGAATTTTCACGCATACAAGCAACATAGTATTGTATGTTGCTGTCTTTTTGATATTCGGTTAATTTTTCAACAAAGGTTTCAAATCCTCCGTACTTAGCAGGAATCCCCTTTGAACCAATGATATAAACTGACTTTTTCATCTCTCTCCTAACAGGACCGAAGGGCAGAAATTACTTTGCCCCATCTCTCATAAATACAACTTTAACGGTCTTTAACAATATTTCAATATCTTTCCAAATAGTCCAATCATCAATATAGGCCACATCTAATTTAACAACTTCATTGAAATCCTTGATCTCACTTCGCCCGCTGACTTGCCACAAGCCTGTTATCCCAGGTTTAAAACTCAATCGACGTTTTTGCTCAGGTGTATATTTTTCATACTCATCCACTGTTGGGGGACGGGTTCCGACCAGACTCATATCTCCCATTAAAACATTCCAAAACTGCGGCAACTCATCTAGGCTGGTCTTACGAATAAAGCGACCAATTGGTGTTATACGAGGATCATCATCGACCTTAAACATGCCCCCCTGCATAGTATTTTGCGCCAAAAGTTCTTGTTTCCGCTGCTCAGCATTCACGCACATAGATCTAAATTTATAGAAAGTGAAATGTCGACCATTTTTCCCAATACGCGTTTGAGAAAAAATCGCTGGTCCACCATCTTGTCTGATCATTGGAACTAGAACAATACTCACCAAACCACAGATAATCAGTCCGACAATCGCACCACAAATATCAATGATCCGTTTAGCGACCACATGACTAGGTTTATAAAATTTTGTTGAAAAAGTTACGACATTCAAACCTGCCATTTCACGAATTTTTTTATCACTACCTAGATAGTTATTAAAAGCATTCAAGTTAACTGTCACGTCAATTCCCATTGTCTCAAAAAGTGAGATAAACTCCCCGATGTCATACTCTTCACTTGGTAGATTGATAAAGACCTCATCGACAACTTCATGAGTAGCAAAGTCTAAGATGTTCTCAGCAGGTACAACGGTTAAGGTTTGATGCTGAAAATCAGGCCGGTCTAAAACACTGACCGCCACCAAATTCCAAAAAATTTCTCCCGACTCTATCAGCCTATCGATGACTTTTTCAACCCTAGAGGTCGCTGTTATCAAGAATATCTTCTTACTCCCCTTGAGATTTGGAAAGATGCGTTTTCTATAGCGTTTAATGCACAGATTCAACAAATACAACAGAATAGAGTGTATTGTCAAAAAATAAATCATCCCTCGTCTAGAGATACTAAAACGATCTTCTAAGAAAAAATTCGAAATACTGATAGCTAAAGCAAAGAACACGATATACTTTGTAGTGTTGATAAACTCTGCTAAATAGCCTCTTTTAAAAAAATCATGCCCATAATCACTGATATAAAACACAAAAAAATGAAGAATGAACAAGATAATAACAGAAGTATTTACAATCTCTGTTTCCTTTACAAAACTAAGTAAATATGCTAATAAAATGACAAGAAAACTCTGGATTGCCGCCAAAGTAATCTTCAATCCCTTTTCTTCCATAATATCTTCCCTAAACTATTTATTATTTTTTGCCATAATTCCCATAGTTTCCATATGCTCCATAGGAGCCATATTTTTCAACTGAAGTATTGAGTTTATTAAGCACAATTCCTAAGAATGGTTTTCCTGTTTGTTCGAGTTGTTCTTTAGCTTTTTGGACATCACGTCGATTTGTTTCACCTACTGCCGTTACCAAAACAGAAGCATCACATTTTTGAGTGACGATAGCTGCATCGATGACAACTCCGATTGGCGCTGTATCCACAATGATGTAATCAAAGTACTTACGCAAGGTATCAAGCATGGTTGCAAAATTTTCACTTTGTAGCAAGGCTGTTGGGTTGGGTGATATAGAACCCGCTTGAATAACAAACAAGTTTTCAACATTGGTATCACATAGGCCTTGTGATAGGTCTGTCGTCCCAGATAAGAACTCTGTTAGTCCAGTAATCTTTTCGCGTGATTTAAAAACACCTGACATGACAGAATTACGAATATCGGCATCGATTAACAGCGTCTTATAGCCCGCACGCGCAAAGGCCCAAGCAATATTTGTAGAAGTAGTTGACTTCCCTTCTCCCGGTTTCACAGACGTGATCGAAATAACTTTCAAGTTATTCCCACTCAACTGTATATTGGTACGAAGTGCATTGTAATACTCTTCAGCTTTTCTTGCCAAATCTAATTTTTTTTGTACAATCTCTAATGTTGGCATCTCTCTCTCCTATTTCAATTTATCCAAATTTGGAACTACTCCCAATAGCGCAATTTGCATCACATCTTCGATATCTTCTGGGCGTTTCACTCGTGTATCTAAGAGCTCAACTAGGAGAACCGTAACAACCATTACAACTGCGCCAGCAAGAAATCCAACCATGGTATTGCGACGGATATTTGGAGACGATGGGGATGTTGCAGGACGCGCTTCTTCAAGCGTTGTCACATCTGAAACTCGCGTGACACTGATGATTTTTTGAGCAGCAACCTCTCTCAAAGAGTTAGCGATGCGGCTCGCTTCTTCAGGCAAACGATCTGTCACAGAGATAGAAACAATACGCGTATCCACTGGAACTGTTACCTTAATTTTACTAGCTAGACCTTTTGGAGGGAGATCTAGTTTCAAATCAGTCGCAACTTTTTCTAAAACGTCTTGCGAGAGAATGATTTCACGATAGTCTTTTACCAAGTAAGATCCAGCTTGCAAGTCTTGGTTGGTCAAACCTGGCTTATCTCCCTGATTACGGTTGACCACATAAATGCGAGTAGTACTGGTAAACTCTGGTTTCACAATAAAACTACTGTAAGCAAATGCTACTGCCCCTGTCACGAATGCTACCAAGACAATCAGCAATTTTCGTTTCCATAGAATTTTTAACAAGTGGAATACATCAATTTCCATCATATTTTGTTCTTTCATTTTTTCTCCTAAATTAGTTGATCCATTATGATTTTTCTTGGGTTCTCTTTAAAGAGTTCCTTGGCCTTGTTTTCACCGTATTTTTTGGCAATGATATCATAGGCTTCTTCCATATGAGGAGGTCTATGATCCAAGTTGTGCATATCACTAGCGATTACATGAACGAGGTCACGCTCTAAGAAATACTGAGCTCTCTTTTTCATGAATTTATAAGTTTCTCCGAAGAGTTTAGGTTTCAAGATATGAGAACTATTGACTTGAGTATAACATCCCATGTCAATCAGCTCTTGCACGCGCTTTTCATTATTTTCTAAAGCATCATAGCGTTCAATGTGGGCAATGACAGGCGTAATACCCAGCATTAGAATATCACTCAGTCCCTTATGCATATCTCGATAGGGTGTATTCATGCTAAATTCAATCAAAGCATAGCGACTATCGTTGAGCGTGGGGATTAATTTCTTTTCCAACTTCTCAACGACATCCGGAGTATAGTAGATTTCAGCCCCATAGGCAATGATCAGGTCATCAGCAACTTCCTTAGCCATTTCTCGTACCTTGAGAAAGTTGCTTGCGATCTTTTCTTCAGGAGTTTCAAACATTCCTTTTCGTCTATGCGATGTTGAAACGATTGTCCGCACTCCTTGACTATAGGCCTCTCTTAGAAGGTTTTTACTTTCCTCTATTGACTTCGGACCATCGTCCACATCAAAAACAATGTGCGAATGAATATCGATCATTCTACTTCCCCTCCATCACATCATTGATAGCAGCTTTCGCAGCAGCCAAACTACTATCGTCGATTTCCATCATATAGAGGTTACTATCTGGCATGGCATAAGAAGGAAGGTCCATACGACCAGTTCCCTTCAAGTCTTGAGAGTTGACTTTGTAATTTCCTCCACTCTCTAACTGAGTATTGACTAGATCCATCATGGTTTCCAAAGGCATATTGGTTTGAAGAGAATCTTGTAATCCTTGAATAATATTGTCATAGTTCTTCAAAGCTTCAGTTGATGTTAATTTCTGAATCACAGCTACAATAACCTTTTGTTGGTTTCGTCCACGGTCACGATCTCCATCTGCTAGAGAGTAGCGCTCACGAACAAATCCCAGAGCCTGCTCAGAATCTAGATGGACATTCCCAACGGGGAAATGGTACTTGCCATGCAAAGAAGTGAAATCCTGATCATTATAGACATCAACGCCACCTAAAAGGTCAATCAATTTCAAGAAAGAAGTGAAGTTCAAACGGACGTAGTAATTGATATCCACACCATATAGGTTTTCCAGGGTATGAATCGACGAGTCTACTCCATAAATCCCTGCATGGGTCAATTTGTCCTTTTGATTGTTTCCTCCATCCGCAATCGGAACATAGGAATCACGAGGAGTTGTAGTGAGAAGGATTTTTTTGGTATCACGGTTCACCGTCATCAAAATATTTACATCTGAACGCGAAACTGAGCTGATTGGACCGTAGGTATCAATACCGCTCACATAAATATTGAAAGCTTTATTCTTCGATACCTTAGGCGCAGCAACTTCTTTAATCAAATTTTTAGTGTATATTTTCTTGATTTTAGAAGCATAGTCAGGATACTCTGCTTCAATAATATTTTCAAAGACACTATTTAAGACGATTGCTTTCGTTTCACCAGAAAGCAGACTCTTATAAGCTGCTAGGTAAGAAGTCGCATTCTCAACTGCCAAGTCCTTGCTTTGGCTGGTCTTAATATCTGCTAACAACTTTTGAATATTGTCATTGTCTGTCTCTGTTGGCCCCGTAACCGTATCCAGTTGGGTCACATTATTGATCTCACTATCCTTCAAAACGACCACACTGATTGAATACTCTGAGTAATTTGACGTCGAATTGATATGATTGGTAAAACCGACAAACTGTTGCAAAGCATAGAGAGAAACTGAACTAACTAAGATGGCAAGCGTCAAAAAGAAGACCGTAAACTTCTCAGCTTTTTTATAAACAATCAGCAGTAGTCCTACTAAAGCAGCTAATAAAACGAGAACTGCAGAAATAATATTCAGGTATCTAAAGGCTAAAATGTTGTGTCTAAAAATCAAGAACAGCAAAAAACCACCCAACAATAGATAAATGGTTAATAAGACTATGTTAATATTTCGTTTCATGTTGCCAGAACGAGTTCTCTTTGAACGTCTATTCATGTTAATCCCCTGTACGTTAATAGTTAGGATTATTATATCACAATTATGAAAGAAATTCCAATTATTCCCGTCATTCTCAGCGTTTTCATTCACTTCTGTATGCTTTATTTACTTTTAAAGTATACTAACTTCATTTCTCGATGACAAATTAAAAAGACAAGGGCATTTTATCGTGCCAGCTTGTCTTTCATTTTTATTTTAAGTGGTTTGAAAATTCTTTTTGACTCTTTTCGATAGCCTTTTTACTTTCTGCTTCCCACTTAGCCTTAGCTTCATCAAATTGTTTCTTGGTAACAGGATCTTTTTGCAGTCTCATGTACTTGTAGTTATTTCCATCACCTTTAATTCCCACTAGAGAGTAGGCACGTGTAAAGGGAGTTACTTTGGTTACAGAGGCTGTACCACCATTTGACATAGCAGACATAACTAGAGAATTGTCAATCATCCAAGCTTGAGCTTCAGCGTATTTTTCATAACGCTTAGTGACATCTTTATTCTCAGCATCTGCTTCTTTCAGGAGTTGTGTATAGGTATCGAGCCCCAAACTCTTAATGAGCTCTTGGTCTTCCTTGGCATCAAGACCAAAAATCTTGAGATAGAAGCCGGTTTCAGCATTGAAGGGGTCTAGATAAGTTGATGGATCCTGGTAATCACCAACCCAACCATCAAAGTTTAGGTCGTAGTCACGAGCTGCTGGATTTGGTGCTAGGAAGGCAACATTTCCAAAGTCATCTGTAGAAAGCTGTTGAACATCAATGACGATATTGTCAGAACCTAGTACTGTTTCAAGGGTTTGTTTAACCGAGTTCATACCAGAAACCGCATTTTTATTCGTCTGATCAACAGGGACATCCAAATGGATTGGGAAAGTCACGCCTTGGGCTTCTAATTCCTTTTTAGCTTCCGCAAATTTTGCTTGGGCCTTTTCCTTGTTAAAGTATGCATCTTGAGTATCTGCCAAATTGATACCGGACCACTCAGTTCCGTAGTTCACAAGCTTAGAAGCTGTTACTTCTCCAAAGGTCTTATCTCCCACCTGGACAAATGTTGGAGGAACCAGAGTATTACGAAGGGTTTTGCTCGCTGCTTCTTCACCGTTAGATTGAGCAGAGTAGGCTGTTCGATCAATACCAAAGTTGATAGCTTGACGGAAATTTTTATTTAAGATAGCTGTTTGAGCTGATTTCTTTTGCTGGTCTGAGGTTTTTGCAGTATGGTTATAGGCTTTTCGGTTAACGTTAAAGTTGAAGTACCAAGAAGTCTTGTCTTGCAAGCTATAAACGATATTGTCTTGGTATTTTTCTTTTGTCTTGGCATAGCTCGAGCTATTTGGATAGACTCCCGCAAGGGTATAGGCGCCACTTTCAAAGTTTCGAATGGTCATCTCCTGATCAGAGCCATCAAAATACGCTAGTTTAACTTTCTCAATGGTTACCTTGTCATGATCATAGTAGTTAGGATTCTTCACATACTCGATTGAAGATTTTGATGTGAAATCTTTTAACAAGTAAGGTCCATTGTAAAGGATGCTGTTTGGCGTCAAGGTTCCAAATTCTTTATCCTTTGATTTCAAGAACTCTTCGTTAACCGGGAAAAGGATACTATTGGTGGTCTTTGAGTTCCAGTATGGCTCTGGTCGAGTCAAAGTGTACTCGACTGTGTAATCATCCAAGGCTTTGACACCGACAGTTGAAAAGTCATTGGTCACACCCGTCACATAGTCATTCAATCCCTTGATTGAATTTTGGATTAGATCCATGGCTTGCCCCTTGTTGTCCGCGGCATATTTGATCCCAGTGACAAAATCCTGAGCTTTAACTGAAGCATATTCCTCACCATCAGCTGTATACCACTTGGCATCTTTTCTAAGCTTGTAGGTATAGGTCAAACCATCTGATGAAACAGACCAATCCTCCGCAAGAGCAGGTACGAGGTTCCCATAGCTGTCATTTTCTAACAAACCATCCACAAGATTGGTAATCACTGAAGTGTTATCTGCATAATAGTCTAAAAGATAGTTAAACGTCGTCGGATTTGCACTAAATGTTGATGAGAAAGTGCTTGTATCAGTATTTGACTGTCCACAAGCTGTCAGTAAAATCCCTGTTGCTAGGACAAGACCAGTTCCGATGAGTCTTTTTTTCATGTTCATCCTCTACTCCTTTATGTCACTTTTTATAACATAGCCTTATTTTATCAAATTTATCCTAAATTGTAAAGTTTCCGACTCTTTTATAGATGAATGATGAACCTAGTCAAATAAAAAGAAAGGAAGCGCAAGCAATATGCACCTTCCTTTCTTATAGATTATTTAACGTGTTTTTCAAGTTCTTTTTGGTATTTGGCATTTGTTTCGATTTTTTCTTGTTGCCATTTCTTGAAGGCTTCTTCGTATTCTTTTGCAGTCACAACATCATTTTGCAATTCCAAACCTTTGAACACAAATGGGTCTCCCTTGATTCCGACTTGAGAGTATGCTTTTGTGAATGGTACAGTACGGCTAACAGTTGGAGAACCACCTGAAGAAGCAACTGGGATCAAAAGCGAACTATCAGATACCCAAGCTTGCGCTTTAGCGTATTTTTCGTAACGCTTATTGAGGTCGCTTGTTTCAGCTGCGGCATCATCCAAGAGTTTCTTGTATTCGTCTAGACCGACTTGAGCTATCACTTCTGGATCTTTTCCACGAGTGATACCCAAGTGTTTAAGTGCAGAACCCTTCTTAGCATCAAGAATGTTTAGGTAGGTAGCTGGGTCTTGATAGTCTGGTCCCCAACCAGTTCCATTCAAGTCGTAGTCTTTTTGTGCCGGAACCTTAGCTTGAGAAGTAATGCTAATTTTCTCATTATCGGTCATTTGAAGGACATCGACAATGACATTCTCCGTACCCAGTGTTGATTCGATGGACTGCTTGAGTGAGTTCGTCTGTTGAACGGCAATGACATCGGTCTGTTCAACTGGAACATCCAAACGGATTGGGAAGGTCACACCCTTAGCCTGCAATTCTGCCTTAGCCTTTGCAAAGGCTGCCTTGGCTTTTTCAGGACTGTAAAGCGTATCCTTACCATCAGTAAGGGCTACATCTTTCCATTGATCTCCATAAGAAACCAGCTCTGCTTGTGCCAACTCTCCAAATGTCTTTTCACCTACTTGAACGTAGTCATGAGGTACTAGACTATTACGGATAATTTTATCCGCACCTTCTTCACCATTCAACTGAGCCGTGTAAGAATGACGGTCAAGGGCAAAGTTCAAGGCCTGACGGAAATTCTTGTTGAGAAGAGCTTCTTTTGTTGAAGTTTTTTGAGCCTCATCTGTTTTAGCTGTTTTATTGTAAGACTGGCGGTTTACGTTAACAGTGAGATAGTAGCTTGTCGCTTCTTGTGGACTGTAGACAATCTTATCTCCGTACTCTTTCTTAGTTGACTCAAAGTTTGAGCTTGTTGGGAAGAGACGAGCTGTTGTATAGGCACCTTGCGTAAAGCTTCGAATCAAGGATTCTTGGTCGGAACCATCATAGAAGGTTAGTTTGATGTTGTCAATCTTAACATTGTCCTTGTCCCAGTAGTTTGGATTCTTTTCATACTCAATGACTGATTTTGAAGTCAATGATTTCAAGAAATAAGGACCATTGTATAGGATACCTGATGGGGTTGGTGCACCGTAGTCGCTCCCTTTAGAATTCAAAAATTCTTCATTAACTGGAAGCATGGTTGCAGTTGTGACCTTAGAGTTCCAGAAACTTTCTGGTTTGTTGAGCGTGTATTCTACCGTGTAATCATCAACAGCCTTAACTCCTACGGTAGAGAAATCATTGCTCTCACCACTAACATACTCTGCCAAACCTTTGATAGAATCCTGAATCAAAGAAAGACCATCTGATTTTCCGTCAGCAGCATGTTTAAGCCCAGTAACAAAGTCTTTGGCCTTAACTTCAGCGTATTCTTCTCCATCAGAAGTATACCATTTTACACCCTTACGAAGTTTGTAGGTGTAAGTCAAACCATCCTTTGAAACAGACCAGTCTTCTGCAAGTGATGGAATTAAGTTCCCATACTTATCATTTTCCAAAAGACCATCAACAACGTTTGCTATAACGTCAGAGGTTGAGCTCTTGCTCGTCACACTATAGTCCAAAGAAGATGGATCCATAGCGTAGACATAAGAGAATGTCTTGGGAGCATCCGCTTTCTTTTCACTTTGCCCACAAGCAGTTAACAGTAGGGCCGCACTCAAAACAGCACCTGCTCCTAAGAGCCACTTTTTCGATTTCATAAGTAATCTCCTTAAAGATAGTGTTTTCACCATTATACCCTATTTTTTCATAAAAGCAAGGACTTTCGCCAGATTTTTTAGAAAATTCTAACAAATATTTTTTAAAGTCTTTTCTACATATTTTTCAGCAAAAGAACCCCAAGCATCAAAGGCTTGAGGTTCACTTATTTTAATCCGTTAGTTTCACACAGAAAGCATCCCATGGAGCCAAGGTTTGTTTTTCAACTGCTTCTTTAGCAGTAGTGTTTTCAATCAAGATTGACTTAACTCTTCCTTCTACTGAAAAGTTTTGTTTTTCATTGGACAAGTTAGCCACAACTAGGAAGCGACGGTCACCGTCCTTACGAATATAGGCAAAGACCTTATCAGCCGTATCGAGTAATTCAAAATCAGCTCGAATCAACCAGTTGTTCTCCTTACGAATTTGAACGAGTTTTTGATAAGTATAGAAGATCGAATCTGGGTTTGCTAGTGCTTCTTGAACGTTGATTTCTTCATAGTTTGGATTAACTGCCAACCAAGGTTGACCTGTTGAGAAACCAGCATTTTTACTCTCATCCCATTGCATCGGAGTACGGGCATTGTCACGACCAATAACACGGATACTGTCCATAATTTCTTCCATCGGAACGCCTTTTTCAAGAGCTTCACGCGCATAGTTGAGGGATTCAATATCTTCTACTTGATCCAGTGTTTCAAACGGATAGTTGGTCATTCCAATCTCTTCACCCTGATAAATATAAGGTGTCCCTCTCATAAGATGAAGCAGGATTGCAAAGGCTTTGGCAGATTTTTCACGGTATTCTTGGTCATTTCCCCAGATAGAGACGATGCGAGGAAGGTCATGGTTGTTCCAGAAGAGGGAATTCCAGCCGTCTTCAACTCCTAACTCTGTCTGCCATTTGTTGAAAATTTCTTTTAATTTCCCTACATTTAACTCTTTTTGGTAATGCCACTTAGGTTGCCCTTCCTGATACTGAAGACAGATGTGTTCAAACTGGAAGACCATAGACAATTCTTGTCCCTTTGGATCCGAGTAAAGCTTAGCAATCTCTGGCGTTGCTCCCCAGGTCTCTCCTACCGTCAAGAGATCTTTATCGCCAAAGGTGGCTTGGTTCATCTCCTTGAGATAGGGATGGAGCATGGGACCATTATTGACTACTTTCTCATCAGGGATCTTGCCAATCATGTCAATGACATCCATACGGAAACCACCAATGCCTTTATCAATCCAGAAGTTCATCATCTCATAAATTTTCTGGCGCAGTTTTTCATTCTCCCAGTTGAGATCGGGCTGTTTCTTGCTGAAAAAGTGGAGATAGTACTGACCCGACTTTTCATCGTATTCCCAAGCTGAACCGCTAAAGATAGACTCCAAATCATTGGGCTTATCTCGCCAGATATAGTAGTCACGTTCAGGGCTGTCAGGATTTTCACATGCCTCGACAAACCAAGCATGCTCATCCGAGGTATGATTGACCACCAAGTCCATGATGATACGAATGTCACGCTTCTTAGCTTCTGCGATCAGTTGGTCCATATCCTCCATAGTCCCAAAAATAGTTGCAATCGCTTGATAATCAGCAATATCATAACCATTATCATCCATAGGACTGTCATAAACGGGAGAAAGCCAAATCGCTGTAATCCCTAGCTTGGCTAGATAGTCTACCTTACTCGTAATTCCTGGCAAATCACCGATTCCATCTCCATTACTATCCATAAAACTCTTTGGATAGACTTGATAGACCACGGCATTATGCCACCATTTTTCTTGCATCTTCTTACCTCATTATTTTAATAATCTATAGTCTATGATAGCGCTTTTTAAAACTTAGTGCAAGCGTTTGCCTAAGCTTTTTGATTTCTTTTTTAGCTCCATAGTTTCCTAACTCCCAATTTTTTATTATAATAGAGGTCAGAGGTAAAAAAATGAAAAAACAAGCTTTTAGTTCTGAACAATATTTGAATCTACAGCGCGACCACATTTTGGAGCGCATTAACCAATTTGACGGCAAGCTCTACTTGGAGTTTGGTGGCAAAATGTTGGAAGATTTCCACGCTGCTCGTGTACTACCTGGCTATGAACCTGACAACAAGATCAAGCTCTTGCAAGAATTGAAAGAGCAGGTTGAAGTTGTGATTGCCATTAACGCAAGCAACATCGAGCATTCCAAAGCGCGTGGCGACCTAGGCATTTCTTATGACC
Source organism: bacterium (assembly GCA_905221305.1). Classification (GTDB taxonomy): domain Bacteria; phylum Bacillota; class Bacilli; order Lactobacillales; family Streptococcaceae; genus Streptococcus. The sequence continues at coordinate 5,538 of CAJNCO010000001.1, read as the reverse complement.
AAGAAGTTCTTCGTTTGATTGATAAATTCAATGAATTAGGAATTTTTGTTGGTTCCGTTGTCATCACACAATACGCTGGCCAACCCGCTGCAGATGCCTTCCGCAACCAGTTAGATAAAAACGGGATTGATTCCTATCTTCATTATCCAATTAAAGGATACCCGACGGATATGGACCACATCATTTCTTCTGAAGGTATGGGGAAAAACGACTATATCAAAACCAGTCGCAACTTGATCGTCGTAACAGCTCCTGGACCTGGTTCTGGAAAATTGGCAACTTGTATGTCCAATATGTACCATGACCAACTCAATGGCATCAAGTCTGGTTACGCTAAGTTTGAAACCTTCCCAGTTTGGAATCTTCCCCTTCATCATCCGGTCAACTTGGCCTACGAGGCTGCAACCGCAGACCTTGATGATGTCAACATGATTGACCCCTTCCATCTTCAAACTTACGGAGAAACTACTGTCAATTACAACCGTGATATTGAAATCTTCCCAGTACTCAAACGTATGTTGGAACGCATTCTCGGTGAATCTCCATACGCTTCACCAACAGACATGGGTGTCAACATGGTTGGCTTCGCTATTACAGATGATGAGGCTGCTATCGAAGCTTCTAAACAAGAAATCATCCGTCGCTACTATCAGACTGTACTTGATTTTAAAGCTGAAAAAGTCGGAGAAACTGCTGTCAAGAAGATTGAACTTCTGATGAACGACCTCGGTATCACACCTGCAGACCGTAAGGTGGCTGTTGCTGCACGCCAAAAAGCAGAAGAAACTGGTGGCCCTGCTCTAGCCCTTGAATTGCCAAATGGGGAAATCGTAACTGGTAAAAACTCAGAACTCTTTGGCCCTACAGCTGCTGCCTTGATCAACGCCATCAAAAAATCAGCTAACATCGCTAAGGAAGTAAAATTAATCGAGCCTGAAGTCGTCAAACCAATTCAAGGCCTCAAGATTAACCATCTAGGCAGTCGCAATCCTCGCCTCCACTCAAATGAAATTTTGATTGCTCTAGCCATCACAGCTACGGAAAATCCTGATGCTGCGCGCGCAATGAAGGAACTTGGGAATCTCAAAGGAAGCGAAGCTCACTCAACCATCATCTTGACCGATGAAGACAAGAACGTCCTTCGCAAACTAGGTATCAACGTAACCTTTGACCCATTCTACCAATACGATCGCTTGTATCGCAAATAAAAACTCAAACCTCTCCTTTCTTGGAGAGGTTTTCTCTCTATCTCCAGAGCCAGCTTTATGTTATAATGAAAAAAGAAAACTGAAAGGAACTACCATGTCAAAAGAAGTTATTGTTGAAAGTTTTGAACTTGACCACACCATTGTTAAAGCACCCTATGTTCGCTTGATTGGGGAAGAAACCGGACCAAAGGGAGATGTCATCTCCAACTTTGATATTCGCTTGGTACAGCCAAATGAGGACTCTATCCCTACTGCTGGGCTTCACACTATCGAACACCTCTTGGCCAAACTCATCCGTACTCGAATCGACGGCATGATTGACTGTTCGCCATTTGGTTGCCGTACAGGCTTCCACATGATTATGTGGGGACGCCATACTAGCGCTGAAATCGCTACTGTCATCAAGGATTCACTAAAGGAAATCGCTGAAACTACTACTTGGGAAGATGTCCCTGGAACAACCATCGAATCTTGCGGAAACTACAAGGATCACAGCCTCTTTTCTGCTAAAGAATGGGCGAAACTCATCTTGGAACAAGGAATCTCAGATGATGCCTTTGAACGCCATATCATCTAAACACAAAAGGAACCAGCTTTTAGCTAGTTCCTTCTTTTTTTATTCTCAAAATCTTAAGTTAGGCTTTTTCACGAATAACCAAAACGCCATCTTCCATATCCGCTTCCAAATGTTTAGCATCTAAATGATCCAAGTGGAAGTCCGTCACCTTATCACGAATTTGTTGTTCAACCACGCGACGGAGAGGACGAACACCCATAACTTCGTCATAACCTTCTTCTGTGATAAAGTCCTTAGCCGCTTGGCTGACTTCCAAATCAATGTCTTTCTTAGCCAAGGTTTGGTTGACTTCCGCCAACATCAAGTCCACAATCTTAGAAAGGTCTTCCTTATTCAAGTGTGAGAACTCGATAACTGCGTTAAAGCGGTTAAGGAACTCTGGACGGAAGAATGGTTTCAAACGATCCATCAACTCTGGTTTATCCGCATCTTCAGTCAAGTTAGCTTCATAACCAAATCCAGCATTTGATGTCGCGATAATGACCGTGTTCTTGAAGTTCACTGTATTTCCTTGACCATCAGTCAGACGACCGTCATCCAAGACCTGAAGGAGAAGGGTGATTACTTGAGGATCAGCCTTTTCAATCTCATCCAAGAGAATGATAGAGTATGGATTGCGACGAACACGTTCTGTCAAGGTATTGCTATTGTCATCATACCCAACATAACCTGCTGTTGTACCGATTAATTTAGATACGGCTGTGCGGTCACTGTATTCAGACATATCCAAGCGGATAATCGCATCCTTGGTTCCAAACATATCCAATGCCAATTGCTTAGCAAGCTCCGTCTTACCAACTCCAGTAGGCCCTACAAAGAGAAAGCTACCGATTGGGCGATTGCCCTCATCAAATCCTGCACGGTTGCGACGGATAGCACGAGCTACTGCTTCTACTGCCTTATCTTGGCCGATTACCTTGTGTTCCAAGCGATGAGCCATATCTTTCAAACGTTCGATGTCTGACGCTCCCATTTGTGACACTGGAATACCTGTCATTCGTTCCACAGACTCAGCCACATCGTTGATGCTTGCAGTCACTTTCATGTCTTCTGTGTGGTTTGCGACTTTTTTCTCTAATTCTGCAATACGTGTTTTAGCATTGAGAGCTGCTTCAAAGTCTTCTGCTTCAACTGCTTTTTCTTGCTTGTCTTTTTCTGCCTCAATCTCCCGTTCAACAGCATGAACATCTGTTACAGGATGTTGAGCTGCCAAGTGAGCAGCCGTTACGTCCACAAGGTCAATAGCCTTATCTGGCAAGCTACGTTGAGGAATGTATTGGATAGAATAATCCACTGCTGCTTTCAAGACTTCGTCTGGCAAGATGACATTGTGGTGTTGTTGATAGAGGTCACGAATCCCTTGAAGGATTTTAAAGGTATCTTCTGCTGAAGGAGCATTGACCTTGACTTCGTTGAAACGACGAGCAAGAGCTGCATTCTTCAAGATAGTGTTACGGTATTCGTCTTGAGTCGTTGCCCCAATAACAGTCAACTCACCTCGAGAGAGAGCTGGCTTGAGAATGTCCGCAAGCCCTTTAGAACCACTGTCTCCACCAGTGCTACCAGCACCGAGGATTTGGTGAATTTCATCAAAGAAGAGGATAATATTTCCTGCTTCTTTCACTTCATTGACTAGGTTTTGAACGTTTTCTTCAAAGCTACCACGGTATTGAGTACCAGCCTCAAGACCTGAGATATCAATAGAAATAATTTCCTTGTTCTTGATGGCAGCCGGAACATCTCCATTCACAATCGCTTGTGCTAGACCTTCGACAACGGCTGTCTTACCAACACCTGCATCTCCGACTAGAACAGGATTATTTTTCGTACGACGTGAGAGGATTTCAGATGTTTCTTGAATTTCCTTGTTTCGTCCGATAACAGGATCCAACTTGCCCTCACGAGCTTCCGCTGTCAAGTTACGACCTAGTTTAGCAAGGACACCGTCTTGTTTCATACCTGAAGCGTGTTGTTGCATTTGTCCATCAACTTCTGCATTTCCTGGCAATTGACCAGTTGCACGATAATGAGCAAATTCCTCAGGTGTCACTTCGCGCCCATTAATCAAGTAGCGACGGTTTTCAGAACTATATCCTCGCATACCACCCATCAATTGGTTAAATAAATCATCCATGTTGTTAAAGTTATTAAAGTTGTTGTTCATATTCTTTACCTCGTTTATTCTTAATTATATGCGACCTCTGATATTGACTATCTTTGACCTTTGTTTTAAAAATTTTAGACTAGCTAACTAGCTACCCTACGTATAATTTCTGGTTTTTCTTTCTTAAATAAGCCTTTTATCATCTTCTTTTCAAAATCTGTTAGATTTAACATAGGCCTCACCCCTTTCTAGGGTATCAATCGTACATTTTCAAGAAATAGAATCATTGAAAATGAAGTTTTCTAAGGAATTCATTTTCCTTATGTTCTTACTATATCACATTGGTCAGTAAAAGTCAATAGTTTTTTGACCAAATTTGACTATTTTTAAAAAAATTTTTTGAAGTACAAAAAAAGCCCCTAGAAAACGAATTTTCTAGAGACTTTCTCTATCAAGTTTAAGAGAGAAGTAGAATTCTCACTTACCAAGTTTTATGTTTCTTCTACGAAAGCTTAAGCTTTACGTTTTACGAAGAATACCAATCCGCTCAATGCCAATACTACAAATCCAATTGCTGAGAAGATAGAGGTTGCTTCACCTGTGTTTGGAAGTTCAGCTTTACCTTTAGTCTCCGTAGCTGGAGGTGTTGGTTTTGGCTCCTCTTTTTCTCCTGGTTTATTTGGATCTGGATCCGGTGTTGGATTTGGATCCGGTGTTGGATTTGGATCCGGTGTTGGATTTGGATTTGGTGCTGGATCCGGTGTTGGATTTGGTGCTGGATTTGGATCCGGTGTTGGATTTGGATTTGGTGCTGGGTTTGGATTTGGGTTTGGTTCTGGCGTTGGCGTTGGAACAGTGTATTTATTTGTAAATACAACTTCTTTACCATCTGCGTACGAAACCTTTGCAGTCAAGAGACCTTGATCATCCGCAACTACAGTGACTGTTACGGTATGCTCAGTCTTATCGTATTCAATACCCTCTTCCGTACCAACTTTTTCAACCAAGGTATAAGTGTAAGTACCTGCTTCTTCGAATGAACGAACAAAGGCTACTTTACCTTCGGCAGTATTCTTAGCTGTAGCTACAACTGCGCCTTTTTCTTTCAATTCGAAAGTATAAGCGTCAGCCGCAAGTTCTTTACCTTCAAGTTTCTTAGTTGCTTCAATCGTAGCTTTTACCGCTGGTGCTTTGAAGCTATTCTTGAAGACACTACCTGCTGGATATTTAACAGCTGCCTTCAAAGTGTTGGTTGCTGCATCTTTGGTTACTTTTACCACCGCAGTCTTTTCTGTATCGTAAGTAATACCAGTTGCTCCGGCACTCACTTCTTTTACAGTATAAGTATACTCACCTTCTGCATCATAGTTGATTGCATTAAATGTTACTTTTCCACCTTGGTTTGTTTTTGTATCAATTTTTTGTCCATCTTTGTACAATTCAAATTGGAACTCACCATCAACCAAAGTACGACCAGTCAATTCTTTCGTAAACTCAAGTGTTGCTGATGTAGCTGTTGGAGCTGGTGGTACTGGTGCTTTATAAGTGTTGGTGAAGGTTGGATTGTTACCTGTAACAGTCGCAACAAGTTCGCCTGCACCGTTATCAACAACTGCAACTGTCACTTTATGTGTAGCAGTGTCGTATGT